>NZ_JBYRFX010000453.1:0-13354 GCF_057815775.1 Inquilinus sp. | reverse complement strand
GCGGCGCAGCAGCTGGCGGAGATCGCGGTGCTGTGCGCCGCGGCGGTGTCATGAGCACGACCCGCTGGTGGTGGATCCGCCACGCCCCGGTGATCAATCCGGACAAGCTGCTGTACGGTCGGCTCGACCTCGCGGCCGATACCAGCAACGGGGCGGCGGTTGCCGGCTTGGCCGCCCGGCTGCCGCGCGGCGCCGTCTGGCTGCACTCGCCGCTGCGCCGCACGGCCGAGACTGCGGCGGCGCTGCTGGCGGCGATGGGGGAGGCGGCGGCGCCCACGGTCGTGCCGGAGCTGGTGGAGCAGGATTTCGGTGCCTGGCAGGGCCGGCCGAGCCGGGAGGTCTATGACGCGTTGCCGCGGCTTGATCCGTTCTGGTCGCACCCCTCCGCCCACACCCCACCCGGCGGCGAAAGCTTCAACACCCTGCTGCAGCGGGTGCAGCCGGCGATCCTGGCCCTGTCCGACACCCATGCCGGGTGCGACATCGTGGCCGTCGCCCATGCCGGCACGGTGCGGGCCGCGACGGCGCTGGCGCTCGACCTCGGCGGCGAACAGGCGCTTCGCCTCGCTGTCGAGCCGCTTTCGCTCACCCGGCTCGACCGGATCCGGTCGTCGGATGGCAAAGTCAGTTGGCGAATTACCGCCCTGAATCTGCCATCGGGAACGGAAAAGATGTATTGATCGTTTAGCGCTAGACCGCGATTCTTAATGCGGAATCTCAGGAGAGGCCTCGATGATCGACCGCCGTAATTTTCTTCGCCTGACGGGCGTGTCGACCGTCGGGCTCGCCCTGACCAGCACCCTGTCCGCCTGCGGCTCCAGCACCTCCAGCCCGAGCGATGCCCAGCTGCTGGTCGATGAAAGTCGCGGCGCGCTGCACGACCTGCTGGCGGCGCAGGAGCTGTCGGCGATGCCGCGCTACATCCGCGGCGCCAAGGCGGTGCTGATCTCCCCATCGCTGCTGCGCGGCGGCTTCATCTTCGGCGGCCGCGGCGGCAATGCGCTGATGCTGGTCCGCCTGCCGGACGGCAATTGGAGCTACCCGGCCTTCTACGGCATCGGCGGCGGCAGCTTCGGCCTGCAGATCGGCGGCCAGGTCTCGCAGGTGATCCTGACCATCATGACCGACAAGGGCCTGAAGGCGGTGGAGCAGAGCAACTTCACCGTCGGTGCCGACCTGACGGGCGCGCTGTTCACCCTGGGCGCGGGCGTCGGTGCCTCGACCGGCCTCAACACCAATGCCGACATGTACGCCTTCTCGCAGAACAAGGGCCTGTTCGCCGGCGGCACGCTGGACGGCACGGTCATCAGCGAGGACCAGGGCAAGAACGACGCCTATTACGGCTTCGGCACCGCGGCCCGGACCATCTTCCTCGGCCAGAAGAACAACCCGGGCGCCGACCAGCTGCGCAACCTGATGCCGCGTTAGGACGACGGCCAGTCAGTCCAGTCTGTCATGCCCGGACTTGATCCGGGCATCCAGAGGCTGGCGACATTTTCTGGATTGCCGGGACAAGCCCGGCAATGACAGTGGGGAAATGGGCCGAGCCGGGATCGCCGGCATCCGCCAGGGTCATGGTTCCCGGACCGTTCCACGCGGCGGTGGCCGTCCGTTGCCCAAACGGATAGCGTCGTGACAGATAGTGTCATGAGGGCCGCCCGTCCGCACAACCCGACCGAGCCGATGACCCTGCTTCCGCGTCTGCTGCTGCTGATCCTGCTTCTTCTTGCGCCCGGCCTCGCCGCGGCCCAGGTGCCTGGTGTCCCCGCCGCTGCCCCGGCGGCGACGGCTCAGGCGGACAAGCCGGCCGACCCGGAGCGGATCAAGGCGCTGATCGGCACGCTGCAAGACGACAAGGCGCGGGCCGAGCTGATCGCCCGCCTCCAGCTGATGCTGCAGGCGCAGGAGCCTGAGGAGGACAAGCAGACGACGTTGGAGGTGGTCGGCAGCCAGGCCCTGGTCGCCGTGTCCGACAAGGTGCGCAACGTCACCGACGGCGTCGCGGTGATCGGCAGCACCCTGGCGCAGTCGCCCCAACTGCTGGTCTGGGCGCGCGACCAGCTGTCCGACCCGGCGGCGCGGGAGCGCTGGATCGCGATCTTCCTCAACGTGCTGGCCGTGTTCGCGGTGGGGCTCGCCGCCGGCTTCCTGGTGTCGCGGCTGCTGCGCGGGGCGCGGGCGGCGCTCGACCGCCATCCGCCGGCGACACTGTGGGGCAAGCTGCCGCTGATCCTGGGGCAGGCGGTGCTCGACTTCCTGCCGCTGCTCGGCTTCGTCTTAGGCGCCTACGGCATGACCAGCCTGCTGGCGCCGCCGGAATTCGTCGCCATCGTGGTCACGGCGCTGGTCTATGCCGTCATTATCAGCGGCGTGGCGCTGATGGCGATCCGCATCGTGCTGACGCCGGAACATCCCCGGCTGCGGCTGCTGCGGATCGGCGACGAGACCGCGGGCTACCTCTATGTCTGGTCGAAGCGGCTGATCCGCCTGATCGTGTTCGGCTACCTGCTGGTGGCGACAGCGGGCGTGCTGAGGCTGCCTTACGGCGCGCTGACCGCCCTGACCTATCTGGTCGGGCTGATCGTCGCCGGGCTGGTGGTGGTGCTGATTCTGCAGAACCGCCATCCGGTCGCGGACTGGCTGCGCGGCCGCCGCCGGCATGGTGCCGAGGGCGAGGATGCGGCGATGACCCGGGCGGTCGGTTCGGCCCGGCGGCACTTCGCCAATGTCTGGCATATCGTCGCCGTCGCCTATGTCGCCGCCACCTTCGGCATCTGGGCGCTCGGCATCAATGGCGGCTTCGTCTTCGTGCTGCGCGCCACCGTGCTGACCGTCGTGGCGCTGCTGCTGGCAGGGCTGGTCTCGCGCTACGGGCCGCGGCTGATCCACAGTGCCTTCTCGATCGGGCCCGAACTGAAGGGCCGCTATCCCGGGCTGGAGCACCGCGCCAACCGCTACCTGCCGGTGCTCGACACCGCGCTCAAGGTCATCGTCACGATCGTGACCGTGCTGGTGCTGCTGGAGGTCTGGCAGCTCGGCGGCATCGCCTGGATGGAGACCGAGACCGGCCGCGCCATCCTGTCCAGCGGCGGCGCGATCCTGTTCGTGCTCGTCGCCTCGCTGGTGGCGTGGGAGGTGGTCAGCCAGCTGATCGAATTCCACCTCAACCGGCACGACGCCTCGGGCAAGCTGGTGCAGCGCAGCGCCCGGGCCCGCACCCTGCTGCCGCTGCTGCGCAACGCCTTCCTGATCCTGCTGATCACCGTCGTGGTGCTGATGGTGCTCTCCGAGGTCGGGCTGAACATCGCGCCGCTCTTGGCCGGCGCCGGGGTGGTCGGCCTGGCCATCGGCTTCGGCGCCCAGACCCTGGTGAAGGACGTCATCACCGGCGTCTTCATCCTGTTCGAGGACACGCTGGCGGTGGGCGACGTGGTCCAGATCGGGACCGACAGCGGCTCGGTCGAGACCATCACCATCCGCACCATCCGCCTTCGCGACGAGACCGGGGCGGTGCACACCATCCCGTTCAGCTCGGTGACCTCGATCATCAACATGACCAAGGATTTCTCCTTCGCCGTGTTCAACATCGGCGTCGGCTACGACCAGGATGTCGACCACGTCACCGACGTGCTGCGCGACCTCGGCCGCGAGATGCAGGTCGATCCGGACTGGGCGCCGAACATCCTGGCGCCGATCGAGATCATCGGCCTCGACAAGTTCGGCGACAGCGCCGTGACCATCAAGGCGCGGATCAAGACGCCGCCGATCAAGCAATGGGGCGTGATGCGCGAGTTCAACCGCCGGATGAAGCGGCGCTTCGACGAAGTCGGCATCGACCTGCCGTTCCCGCACCGCACCGTGCTGATGCACACCATCACCCCGCCGCCGGCGGAGCCCGCCGCGCCGGAGTCTCAGCCGGCCGGGTGATCGCCACCGTCGTCATGCGGGTTGAAGCTGGAATCGTGCTTCTTGCGGGCGAGATGCATCAGCACGAGGTTGAGCGTGATGATGCCGATCACGGCGATCCCCAGCGCGATCCAGCCGTTGATGCTCATGTCCAGCCGGAACAGATCGGCCATCGTCATTCCTCCCTGTTGCGGTGCGGCGTATTTTCGAGTGCCAAGCGCCGCTTCGATCTGTAATCTGCGCGCATTCGCCAATGGTTCCGTGGCTAGAGAGGGCTAGAGCCATGACGCTCGAGGAGAGATGTGTCTCCGCCGGCCTCAAAATGACCGATCAGCGTCGCGTCATTCTGCAGGTCTTGACCGAATCCATCGACCATCCGTCGGTCGAGACCGTGTATCACCGTGCCCGCGAGATCGATCCGTCGATCAGCATCGCGACGGTATATCGCACCCTGCATCTGCTCGACGAGCTGAACCTGGTGCAGCGGCACGACTTCAACGAGAACTACTCGCGCTTCGAGGTCAATCTCGAGCATCACCACCACCTGATCGATCTTGAGAGCGGTGAAGTCATCGAGTTCAAGGATCAGGAGCTGGAGGTGCTGAAGGAGAAGATCGCCAAGCGGCTGGGCTTCGAACTCGTCGACCACAGGCTTGAACTCTATGGCCGGAAAAAGAAGTCCTGAGGCCTGCGGCTTCGGCGGGCCGCCCTTCGAGGACGGCACCGCTGATTGTCGCTGCCACCAGGCGGTGACGCGCGCCTATGCCGAGATGGTGGCCCGCGGTGCTCCCGGCTCGGTGGCGCTGGAGGCGGCGATTCGCGTCTTCGTCTACCACCACCCCGAAGTCCCGTCCTTCCGTGCGCATGATACGGTCGAGACCTGGGTGTACACCGGTCCCCTGAACTGAGCGACCTTCGGGCCGCCGATTCGCCCGGATCGCGCCTTCGGCTCCTGTTGCAGCGGTTGCGGCTGCCCAGCGGCCTTGTCCTGTTCGCCTTCCTCCTCACCCATCTGGTGAACCATGCCGCTGGGCTGATCTCGCTCGGCTCCATGGAGGCCGGTCTCGGCTGGTTCAACCTGGTGTGGGAGAAGCAGCCGGGCCTGACCATCCTGTCGGCTGCCTTCGCCATCCACATCGCCAATGCGCTGATGTCGATCTGGCGGCGCCACAACTTCCGGCTGAAGCGGTGGGAGGCGGCGCAGCTTGGCCTCGGCCTGCTGGTGCCGCTACTCCTGGCCCGGCACGTCTTCGCCACCGTGCTGGCCTATGAGGTGCATGGCGTCGGCACGCCCTATCGCCTCGTGCTGGCCCAGCTGTGGGGCGGCAACGGCGTCGATGCCCTCTTCCAGATGCTGCTGGTACTGGTCGCCTGGGGCCATGGCTGCATCGGCCTGCATTACTGGCTGCGGCTGAAGCCCTGGTACGGCAAGGCGCTGCCCTATCTCTACGGTGCCGCCCTGCTGATCCCGGCCCTGGGTCTCGCCGGCTTCGTCTCGGCCGGGATGCAGGTCGTGGCGCTGGCCGCCCAGCCCGGCTGGCTCGACGATCTGCGCCGGTCGATGAAGCTGACGCCGGAGGCGATGGCCTTCGTCGCCGACGGGGCGCTCTGGACCCGGCTGGTGATCGTCGCCGTGATCCTCGCCGCCTTCGCCGGGCCGGTCCTGCGCGGGCTGCGGGCCCGCCGCAGCGGGCCGAAGCTGTACTATCGCGACAGCCGCGTGCTCGACATCATCCCCGGCGCCACGGCGCTGGAGATCATCCGCGCCGCCGGCATCCCCCAGGCCATGGTCTGCGGCGGCCGCGGCCGCTGCTCGACCTGCCGGGTCCGGCTCGGCCTGGGCGGCGAACATTTGCCGCCGCCGGGCCCCGACGAGGCGAAGGTACTGCAGCGCATCGGCGCACCCGAGGGCGTCCGGCTGGCCTGCCAGATCCGCCCGGTGCAGGATCTCGAGGTCACGCCGCTGCTGCCGCCCAACGCCACCGCCCGCGACGGCTTCCAGGGCCCCGGCCACCGGCACGGCCAGGAGCGCGAGGTGGCGGTGCTGTTCGCCGACCTGCGCGGCTTCACCAAGATGTCGGAGCACCGGCTGCCCTATGACGTGGTGTTCCTGCTCAACCGCTATTTCGCCGCCATGGGCCAGGCGATCGAGGCGGCGGGTGGCCAGGTCGACAAGTTCATCGGCGACGGCGTGATGGCGCTGTTCGGCGTCGACGGCGGGCGCGACTCCGCCAGCCGCCAGGCGCTCGACGCCGCGCAGCGGATGGCGGAACGGCTGGCCGATCTGAACGAAAGCATGGCCTCCGACCTGAAGGAGCCGCTGCGCATGGGCATCGGCCTGCATGTCGGCCCGGCCATCGTCGGCGAGATGGGCTATGGCGGGGTCAAGGGCCTGACCGCGGTCGGCGACACGGTCAACACCGCCAGCCGGCTGGAGGATCTGTGCCGAACCTATGCGGCCGAGCTGGTGGTGTCGCAGGACCTGCTCGACCATGCCGGGGCCGATTTTTCGGCCTTTCCGAGCGAGCATGTCGCGATCCGCGGCCGCCGCGACGAACTGACCATCCGCATCGTCAGCCGGATCGCCGACCTGCAGGGCTGAGCCGGCGGCGAAGTTCAGTGATAGGAAATGCCGTCATCCTCGGTCAGAACCAGCACATTGCCGTCCTGCCGGTAGATCGCATCGTTGTCCGTGACCGCGGTGCCGCTGAAACAGTCGCGGTCCCCGCCCCGCACCCGGATGTGCCGCCGGCCGCCGATCTCGGCGACGCTGATCGTATCGAGCGAGCAGCAGACCGACGGTTCCGTGAACGGCCCGCGCCCATCCCGCGCGGTCGCCACGGTCATCGGCGTCCGGTGTCCCTGGGCGTCGATCAGGGCAAGTTTCGGGCACAGGGCTTCGGGCGCGCCCGGTTCGCCCTGCCCGTTGAGCGAGAAGGCTTCCCGGCCGGCACCGCGCAGCAGCACAACGCAGCCTGACCCGTGGCCGGGCGCGGCGACGGCCGCGATGGCGGCGTCGACGGCGACCGGGCATGGCTTTGCTCGGAAGGCGCTGCGCCGGGTCTCATGAGCAGCCTGGCAGAGGCTGAAATTGTGGTCGAGGGCAGCGATGATCGGCGCACCTTCGTCGAAGGCCCGATGCACATCCGCGTTGCTGTACGGGCTGTCGATCTCCGCCAGCAGCCGCAGGCAATCCATCTCGCGCCCGGCTTTGACATAGGCCAAAGCGAGGTCGCTGCGCAGCCAGTACCAGCTTTCGACCGCGTTCTGCGGCAGGCCGGTGCCGGGTGGGCACCAGCCCTGGGCGGCGACCGCACGTTCCAGCACCGCGACCGCCGCCGCAGCCCGGCCGGAGGCCAGCAGGCCGCGGACATCCGGACGGGATGCCGTGATGTCCTCGCAGCGGAGGGAGGCGGAGGGCACGGACGGTTCTGCCCCGATCGCCATCGGCGAGAGCAGGCCGATGACCAGTGCCAGGAGCAGCCCGAGTGCGGCCCATCGGCGGCCATCCCGTTCCGTCGCCTGTCCCCGTCCTGCAGCCGGCCGCATGGGCGCCCCCGTCATCGACGATCCGATCATGGCGGGCCAGCATGGCGGCCCAGCATGGCGGAAGGAGGGCGCAGATCGGGCCGGCGCCTCAGATCGTGATGCCCAGCAGGGTCTGCAGGAAGGCGCGGACGGCCGCCAGCAGCGCCGCCGAGATCGCGACCAGGATGCCGACGCCCGCGGCGGTGCCGGCCCAGCCGACCGACACCGCCACGCCGTCGCGTTCGATCAGGCCGATGGCAAAGGCGGCGATGGCGATCGCCGGCACCATGTTGCCCAGCGGAATCGGCAGGAACAGGATGATGGCCAGCAGCAGGCAGGCGGCGCCGATGAAGCGGTCGGCGACCGGGCCGATCAGGATCGACAGGCGTGGCCGCAGCAGCCGCTCGGCCTTGGCCAGCCACGGCACCATGCGGTCGACCAGCTTTGCGAAATCCGATCGCGCGATCGACCGGTTGGTGATCAGCCGCGGCAGCCACAGCACCGACCGGCCGATCATCAGCTGGAAGGTGATGAACAGCAGCGGCGCGCCCAGCACCGAGGAGGTGCCTGGCGGCGTCGGCAGGGCGTTCGGCGCGGCGAAGACCAGCATCAGGGCGCCGAAGGCCCGGTCGCCGAAGGCGGTCAGGATGTCGGCGATGGCGATGCGCTCGCGATCGGCCGCGGCCAGATCCTGCAGCACCTCCGAGAAGCGGCGGCGACGCGCCTCCCCGGCGGCGGGATCGTCTCGGGTCTCGGTCGGCGGCGCGTCGGGCAAGCGGATCGTCCGGCGTGGTGTCGTCGATCCGGTGATACTGGAGCGGGGCGGGGCTGTGCAAGGGCGAGGGTGGTTGGAACGGCGCCGCCCATGCATTCCATCCTCCCCCTCCCCTTGCGGGAGGGGGAGAGTAAAGAGGGCAAGCGGGAGAGCTACTCCCGCTCCCTCAAGCCTCCCGCGCCGCCCACAGCAGGCCGCGGTGCAGGATGGTGCGCATCGACTGGTTCTCGAACTCCTCCACCCGGTGGCCCAGGGCGCTGTAGAACACCCGGCCGGCGCCGTGCTTGCGCTTCCACACCACCGGCATGGTGTGGCCGGCGATCCAGGATGCGTGGTCGCCTGTGAAGGTGGTTTCGGCCAGCACCTCGTTGTTGGGGTCGACATGCATGTAGTACTGCTCGGACCGGTAGGCGAAATCCTCGAGCCCCTGCATGACCGGGTCGTCCCGCCGGGTCACCCGCACGCGGTAGTCGATGATGTTGCCGGGGTGCGACACCCACTGCCCGCCGGTCATGAACTGGTACGCCACCTCGTTGCGGAACGCGTCGCACATGCCGCCATGGAAGCCGGCGAGGCCGACGCCGCTCTCGATCGCGCTGGTCAGGTTGGTGACCTCCTCCTTCTCCATCGTCGACATGGTGTAGATCGGCACGATCAGGTGCATGTCCTTCAGGCCCGGGTCGGCGAAGGCCTCGGTGGTGTCCTCGATGAACACCTCGAAGCCGTCGTCGCGCAGCATCCCGGCCACCACATCCGCGCATTCCTGGGGGGTATGGCCGTTCCAGCCGCCCCAGACGATCAGCGCCTGCCTCGTCATCGTTTCGTCTCCCTTGATCCTGTGATTCAGGCGGCGGCCCGGCCGAAGGCGGGCTCCACCGGCATCGGTTCCGGCCGCGCGCAGCGGCTTTCGATCTCGATCGGTCGGCCCTCTTGGCCCGACCGTTCCACCGCCTCCATCACCTCCAGCACGTGGAAGGCCAGCTCGGCGCTGGCGCGGTGCGGCCGGCCGGCACGGATGGCATGGGCCATGTCGGCGACGCCGATGATGCGGTAGTTGCCGTCGCCATAGGCATGGCCGGTCGTCTCGGTCTGCCACTCCACCTTCCGTTCGGGCAGGGGCACCGAGATCTGCAGCTCGCCGCCGAAGATGTTCGGGTCGGGCACGCTCAGCGACGCCGTCTCGCCATAGATCTCGATCGGGGCGTGGCGGTGGGCCGGGATGTCGAAGCTCATCACCAGCGTCACCACGGCGCCGGAGGCGAAGGCCAGCGTGCCGGTGATGTGGGTCGGGGTGCCGACCGGCACGATTTGGCCGGCGCGCGGGCCGCTGGCGATGCGGCGCTCGGTGTAGGCGGCGGCGACCGTGCCGGTCACCCGCGCCACCGGGCCCAGCATGTTGACCAGAGTGGTCAGGTAGTAGGGGCCCATGTCGAACAGCGGGCCGCCGCCCTTGGCGTAGTAGAAATCCGGGTTCGGGTGCCAGCGCTCATGCCCCGGCACCATCATGAAGGCGGTGCCGGCGACCGGCCGGCCGATCCGCCCGGCATCGATCAGGGCGCGGGCGGTCTGCTGCCCGGCGCCCAGGAAGGTGTCGGGGGCGCAGCCGACGCGCAAGCCCTTGGCCGTCGCGGCGTCCAGCAGCTTGCGGCCCTCGGCGACGCTGATCGCCAGCGGCTTTTCCGAATGCACATGCTTGCCGGCGGCGATCGCCCGCAGCCCGACCGGGACATGCGCCTGCGGCGTGGTCAGGTTGACCACGATCTCGATCTCGGGGTCGGCCAGCAGCTGGTCGATGGTCCGGGCCGCGACGCCGAATTCGGCCGCCTTGGCCTGCGCCACCTCCGGGTTCAGATCGGCGCAGGCCTTGACCTGCAGGATCGGGAAATGCGGCGCGGCCTTCAGGTAGGCGCCGCTGATGTTGCCGCAGCCGATGATGCCGATGCCGACGGGTTTCTCGCTCATCCGGTGTTCCTCTCCGCTATCGCGCTCTGCCCTGTCCGTTCCAGGGCGATTCGTAGAGCTGCCGCAGCACCAGGCTGGCCGCGCCGCGGGCCCAGGCGTCGTCGCTCCACTCATGCAGGATGATCTCGGTGCCGCGCCGGATCGGCGCCGGCACGATGCGGTCGATGGTGGCCAGCAGTGCCGGCTCCATCAGGTCGCGGGCCTGGATGGCGCTGCCGGCCACGATCACCTTGGGCGGGCTGTGCAGCGTGATCAGGTTGCCGACGGCGAAGCCCAGGATGGCGCCGGCCTCCTCGAACAGGGCGCGGATCTCGGCCCGCCCGGCCCGGGCCATGTCGCGCAGCCGGCCGATGGCGCGCGGATCCTCCGGCGCGATCGTCCCGGCCTCGGCGCCCAGCAGGGCGCGGGCGCGGGTGACGATGCCGTGGTCCGAGACATAGGCGTCGATACAGCCGCGCTGGCCGCAGCGGCAGGGCAGCCCGTCCAGCGCCATCTTGGTGTGGCCGAATTCGGTGCCCATGCCGGCGGCGCCGCGATGCACGTCGCCGTTCAGGAACAGGCCCAAACCCACCGAATCCTCGACCGTCACCACGGCGAAGGTGTCGCTGCCGCGGCCCTGGCCGAACCAGTGCTCGGCTAGGGTGACGAGATGGACGTCGTTCTCGACGATGGTGCGGATGCCCAGCCGGTCCTGGATCATCGCCGCCAGCGGCACGTCGGCCGTGCCCAGGATCGGGGTCCAGACGCAGGTGCCGCTGCGGCCGTCGATGAAGCCGGGCAGGCCGATGCCGATGCCGCCCAGCCGGTCCAGGGCGAGATCGGCGTCGCCGACGCAGCGGCGGATGCCGTCCTCCAGGATGTCGGCCACCACGTCGGGCGCCTGGCGGGCGACGCGGATCGGCAGCGACAGGGTCTGCACCACATCGGCGGTGTAGTCGGTGACGGCGATGCTGATCTGGTGCGGCGCCAGCTTGACGCCGCAGACGAAGGCGGCCTCGCGGTTCAACTCCAGCATCACCCGGGGACGGCCGCGTGCGGCGGTGCCGACGCCCTCCACCGCCCGGGCCAGGATCAGGTTCTCCTCGATCAGCCCGCCGGTGATGGCGGAGATGGTGGCCGGCGCCAGCTCGGTGTGCTGCACGATCTCGACCCGCGAGATCGGGCCATGCCGCCGCACCACGTCCAGCACATGGAAGCGGTTGATCGCGCGCATCAGCTCCGGATCGGCGGTCTTCATGACCGGGCGGATCCGCGGTGATGCTGAAGGATGGCTGTCATTCCATCATGATCCGAATTTTATGGTGCGGTGCACCATGCCGTTTGCCCGCCGCGAGACCGCGGCCAGGTCAAAGCCGATGCTGAATATATCCCGTTTCTGCGGCATATCGGTTCGATTTGTCGACAATTGTCTGATTTTTCGATCTTGACAGGGCCCACCCTAGCCGGTCTGATAAATTCGTAAACCAAAAAAATTAAGCCGGTCGGGCAAAGCCTCCTTCTCGACACACGGAAACACAGACATGGCATCGGATGCGAAGCTCCGCTGGGGCATCATCGGACCGGGGCGGATCGCCCAGGCCTTCGCGGGCGGCGTGGCGCACTCGCGCACCGGGCGGCTGGTGGCGATCGGCACCCGCGACCCGGCCAAGCCGGGGCTGGCCGAAGCCTTCCCCGGTGCCCGCATCCATGCCGGCTACGACGCGCTGCTGGCCGACCCGGAGGTCGATGCGGTCTATATCGCCACGCCGCATCCGTCGCATGTGCATTGGGGCATCCGCGCCGCCGAGGCCGGCAAGCACGTGCTGTGCGAAAAGCCGATGGGCGTGAACGCCTATGACGCCATGGCCCTGGTCGACGCCGCCCGCCGCGCCGGCGTGTTCCTGGCCGAAGGCTACATGTATCGCGCGCATCCGCAGACGAAGCGGCTGGTGGAGCTGATCCGGGACGGCGCGATCGGCGAGGTGCGGATGATCCAGGCCAGCTTCGGCTTCGCCGCCGGCTTCAACCCCGACCACCGCCTGTTCGCCAACGATCTCGCCGGCGGCGGCATCCTCGATGTCGGCGGCTATCCCGTGTCGATGGCGCGGCTGATCGCCGGCGCGGCGTCGGGCAAGCACTTCCTCGACCCGGTCAAGGTGACCGGGGCCGGCCATCTCGGCCGCACCGGGGTCGATGAATGGACCGCGGCGGTGCTGCACTTCCCCGGCGGCATCGTCGCCCAGGTCGCGACCGGCGTGTCGCTGGCGCTGGAGAATGTGGTGCGGGTGTTCGGCACCACCGGCAGGATCGAGGTCGCGTCGCCCTGGTTCTGCAGCGGCAAGGAAGGCGGCAGCAGTGCCATCACCATCACCCGGCCGGACGGCACGGCCGAGACCGTGTCGATCGATGAGCCGGGCTGGCTCTACGCCTTCGAAGCCGATGCGGTGGGCGACGCCGTCGCCGCCGGGGACCACGAATCCGCGGCGATGAGCCTGGCCGACACGCTGGGCAACCTGAAGGCGATGGATGCCTGGCGCGCCGCGATCGGCCTGGAATATGCGCTGGAAACGCCGGCCCGCCGCACCGCGCCGGTCGACGGCCGGCCGCTCAAGGCCGGGACGATGCGCCGGATCGACCTGCCCGGCGCCAGATGCCCGGCCTCGGCCCTGGCCCTCGGCGCGGTCGGCGTCCAGAACATCAGCCATGCCGGGCTGCTGTTCGACCGTTTCTTCGAACGCGGCGGCAACACCTTCGACACCGCCTGGCAGTATCGCAACGGCGACTCCGACCGGCTGCTCGGCCACTGGCAGGCCAGCCGTGGGGTGCGCGACGAGATCGTGCTGATCGGCAAGGGCGCACATTCGCCGCTGTGCTACCCCGATGTGATCCCGCGCCAGCTGACCGACACGCTCGACCGGCTGCAGACCGGCCGGCTCGACCTCTATCTGATGCATCGCGACAACCCCGACATCGCGGTCGGCGAATTCGTCGACGTGCTGGATGCCGAGATCCGGGCCGGGCGCATCGGGTCCTGGGGCGGGTCGAACTGGACGCGCGAGCGGCTGGACGAGGCCGCCGCCTATGCCAAGGCCCGCGGCTGGCACGGTCCCGCCACGGTCAGCAACAATTTCAGCCTGGCCGAGATGATCCAGCCGGTCTGGGCCGGCTGCATCGCCGCCGCGGATGCGGAGTGGAAGGCCTGGC
>NZ_JBYRFX010000452.1:0-4380 GCF_057815775.1 Inquilinus sp. | reverse complement strand
GAGGTCTGGGAGTTCGCCTCCTTCATGGCGGGCAAGGACTACCAGGCGGCGGGGCGGCCGACGACCTCGGTGCGCCGGGATGTCGTCAGCCCGGACCTGTGGGGCCAGGGCTTCGCCTCGCTGGCGCCCAGCGGCGTGGTGTTCCCGCCGGTGGCGCTGGGCCAGGTCACCCGGGCGATGGAGGATTCGATCGGCCGGGTGCTGCTGAAGAAGGAAGACCCGGCCGCGGTCGCGGCCTGGCTCGGCAAGCAGGTCAACAAGGCCCTGCGGCAGTCCGGGCAGCTGAGTTCGTCATAGAGCGGCACGGGGTCACCCCATCTGTCATGCCCGGACTTGATCCGGGCATCCAGAGACTGTCGGCATCCTCTGGATTGCCGGGTCAAGCCCGGCAATGACAATGGAAGGGAAGCGGAAACACCACGCATGATCCTCACTCCGGCAGAACCGCAGTCGCTTCGATCTCGACCAGCGCGGCGGGCTCGACCAGCTCGATCACCCGCATCACCGCCATCGCCGGGTAATTCGCGCCCATCACCTCGCGATAGGCGCGGCCGAGCGGCTTGAGGTTGGCGCGGTAGGCCTCCATGTCGGTGACGTACCAGGTCAGCCGGGCGATGTGCTGCGGCCCGGCCCCGGCCTCGGCCAGCACGGCCAGGATGTTGCGCAGCGCCTGGGCGATCTGGCCGACCATACCGTCGGCGAACTGCCCCGCCGCATCCCAGCCGATCTGGCCGCCGACAAAGATCACCTGGCCGCGCCCCATCATGCCGTTGGCATAGCCCCGCGGCGCCGGCCAGCCTTCCGGCTGCAGCGCCACCAGGCCTTCGGCTTGCCCGATCATCGTCACGTCGCACATCTCCGCTGATAGGATTCCACCGCGTCCCGGATGTCAGCCGGGATCGGGATCGCCGCCGCCTCGTCCAGCGCCGTGGTGACCAGGACGAGCCGCCCCGCCAGCACCGCCTCGCCGTCGCGGTGGCCGTGGACGGCCAGGCCGATCGAGCTGCGGCCGACCGTGTCGACCAGCACGGTCAGGCCGAGCGCGTCGCCCAGCCGGCCCGGCTTGAAGTAATCGCATTCGGCATGGGCATAGCCCAGCCCGACCCGGCGGCGCTGGATGATGCCGGCATAGTCGAGCCCGAGCCCCGTCCCGAACCAATCCTCCACCGCGCCCTGCATCATGGTGAAGTAGCGGGCGAAGAAAACGATGCCGGCGGTGTCGCAATGCTCGAACCGGATCGGCTGCCGCATGGTGAAGGCGGCTGCCGGCAGGTCGGCGGCGGCGAGCGGGGCGCGGCGGGTTTCGCTCATGACGCCTTAGCCGAAGCTGTCGGGGTGTCGGCGATGCGGCGCAGTTGGAAACGCTGCAGCTTGCCTGTCTCGGTGCGCGGTAGCCGGTCGAGGAATTCGATCGCCCGCGGGTATTTGTAGGGCGCGATCTCGGCCTTCACATGGGTCTGCAGCGCCTTCAGCGTCTCGGCATTGGCGGGCGTGCCGGGCTTCAGCACGACATAGGCCTTCACGATCTGGCCGCGATCCGGGTCGGGCACGCCGACCACGCCGCATTCCTGCACCGCCGGATGGGTCATCAGCGCGTTCTCTACCTCCGGCCCGGCGATGTTGTAACCGGCGGAGACGATCATGTCGTCCGACCGCGCCTGGTACCAGAAATAGCCGTCGGCATCGCGGCGATAGGTGTCGCCGGTCAGGTTCCAGCCGTCGCGGACATAGGCGTGCTGGCGGTCGTCGGCCAGGTAGCGGCAGCCGGTCGGGCCGCGCACCGCCAGCCGGCCGGCCTCGCCATCCGGCACATCGTTGAAATCATCGTCGACGATCCGCGCCTCATAGCCCGGCACCACCGTGCCGGTGGCGCCCGGCCGCACCGCGCCGGGCCGCGAGGCGATGAAGATGTGCAGCATCTCCGTCGCGCCGATGCCCTCGGTGATCTCGATCCCGGTGGCGTCGCGCCAGGCCTCGAAGGTGGCGGCCGGCAGCGCCTCGCCGGCCGAGACGCAGCGGCGCAGGCTGGACAGATCGCGCCCCACCTTTTGGCCGAGCATGGCGCGATAGGCGGTCGGGGCGGTGAAGCAGATGGTCGGGCGGAAGCGTTCGATGCCGTCCAGCAGCTCCGCCGGCGACGCCCTTTCCAGCAGCACGGTCGAGGCGCCGACCCGCATCGGGAACAGCACCAGCCCGCCCAGGCCGAAAGTGAAGGCCAGCGGCGGGCTGCCGATGAAGCGGTCCTCCGCCTGAGGCTGCAGCACCTGGCCGGAATAGGCGTCGCAGATCGCCAGCAGGTCGCGATGATGGTGCATCGTGCCCTTCGGCACCCCCGTGGTGCCCGAAGTGAAGCCGATCAGGCAGATATCCTCCGCCGCCGTGTCGACCGGCGCGAACTCGACCGGGGCCGATGCCATGCGGGCTTCGAGATCGCCGCCGTCGCCGCCGAAGCTGAGGATATGCTCCAGCGCCGGGGCCAGCGGCCGCGCCGCTTCCAGATCCGACAGCAGCTTGGCGTCGCAGATCGCCAGCCCGATCCGCGCCTTCTCGATCATGAAGGCCAGCTCCTTGGCGCGGAGCAGCGGCATGGTCGCGACCACCACCGCCCCGGCCTTCAGCGCGGCGAGATAGCAGGCGACCATCATCGGGTTATTGGCCGACCGCAGCAGCACGCGGTGGCCGGGCACCAGCCCGAAATCCCGCACCAGAACATGGGCGATGCGGTTCACCCGGTCCAGCAGCTCGGCATAGGACCATTCGACGCCGGGGCCGATCAGGCAGGGCCGGTCGCCACGGCCTTCGGCGACATGGCGGTCCAGCAGCTCGGCCACGCAGTTCAGCCGCGCCGGGTATTGCAGCGCCGGCAGGGTGAAGCGGAATTCCGGCCACTGGTCCCGCGGCGGAAGGTTGTCGCCGGCGAAGCGGTCGACATGCGCGCTTTTCGTCTCCATCACGCCTCTCCCGTTTCTTATGCCGTCACTCGGCCTCGGCCAGCAGCTGGCGGGCGATGACGATCTTCTGAACCTCTGTGGCGCCCTCGTAGATGCGCAGCGCCCGGATCTCGCGATATAGCTCCTCGACCTTCACCCCGCGCATGACGCCGAGGCCGCCGAACAGCTGCACGGCACGGTCGATCACGCGCTGCGCCGCCTCGGTCGCGAACATCTTGGCCATCGAGGCCTCGCGCGTGACCCGCGGCGCGCCGCGGTCCTTGGCCCAGGCGGCGCGGTAGATCAGCAGGGCGCTGGCGTCGATCTCGGTCGCCATGTCGGCCAGCGCCGCCTGGCTGAGCTGGAGATCGCTGAGGGGCGCGCCGAACATCTGCCGGCTGCGGGCGCGGCCCAGCGCCTCGTCCAGCGCCCGCCGGGCGAAGCCGAGCGCCGCGGCGCCGACGGTGGAGCGGAACACGTCCAGCGTCGCCATCGCGACCTTGAACCCCTCTCCCGCCCCGCCGATGCGGTCGGCCAATGGCACTCGGCAGTTCTCGAAGCGCAGCGTCGCCAGCGGATGCGGCGCGATCACCTCGATTCGCTCCGCCACCGTCAGGCCGGGCGCGTCGGCCGGCACCAGGAAGGCGGACAGGCCGCGGGCGCCCGGCGCCTCGCCGGTGCGGGCGAAGACGACATAGTGGTCGGCGATGCCGCCATTGGAGATCCAGGTCTTCACGCCGTCGATCCGCACCGCGTCCGGCCCGTCCGGCACGGCGGTCGTGCTCATCGCGGCGACGTCGGAGCCGGCATCGGGTTCGGACAGGGCGAAGGCGGCAATGGCGCGGCCGTCGCGCACTGGCGGCAGGATGCGGTCCTTCAGCGCGTCGGTGCCGAACAGGCTGATCGAGCCGGTGCCGAGCCCCTGCATGGCGAAGGCGAAATCGGCCAGCCCGTCATGCCGGGCCAGGGTCTCGCGGATCAGGCACAGGCTGCGGACGTCGAGCCGGTCCGACACCCCGCCATGGCTGGCGGGGACGGCGTGGCGCAGCCAGCCGGCCTCGCCCAGCGCCGCGACCAGGCGGCGGCAGGAGGCGTCGACGTCGTGATGGTCGATCAGGCCTGGCAGCACCTTGGCGGCCCAGGCGTCGAGCTCCAGCGCCAAGGCACGGTGCCGGTCTTCGAAGAACGGCCAGTCGAGGAAGCTGCGGTCGGCCATGGTTCAGTTCCCCTCGAACACCGGCTTCGCCTTGGCGGCGAAGGCGTCGAAGGCGCGGCGGAAATCCCGGGTCTGCATGCACACCGCCTGGGCCTGGGCCTCAGCCTCGATCGCCTGGTCGACGCCCATATCCCATTCCTGGTGCAGCATCCGCTTGGTCATGGCGTGGGCGAAGGTCGGGCCGTCGGCCAGCGACCGGGCCAGGGCCGCCGCCTCGTCCTGCAGCGCCTCCGG
>NZ_JBYRFX010000451.1:0-4951 GCF_057815775.1 Inquilinus sp. | reverse complement strand
GGCCGGGGCGGGGACTGCGGTCTCGGGCGTGGCTGCCGGGACTGCTGGTGGTTCGGCCGCCGCGGGGGCCGCGGGTTCGACCGCGGAGATCGCGGCCGAGACCACGGGTGCGGTTGCGACAACGGTCGTGGCCGTCGCGACCGCCGTCGTCGCCGTTGCGACAGAAGAGGTCGTCGACGTCGCGGCCGTCTCGATCGTGGTATCGCCGGTCGGGGCGGGTGCGGCCGCGGCGGCAGCCTGGGCCGCGGCCTGGGCGACGGGGGCCGGAATCAGCACGACGGGAGCATCAGGGGCCGGGACCGGCGGCGCGGCGACCAGGGGGGTCGGCGGTGCCGTGGCCGGGTCGGCCAGCAGCGAATCCGCCTGCCCGCGGGTCAGCCGCCCGGTGGCGGCGGCCCCGGTCGCGTGCTGGTAGAAGCCGATCGCCAGGCGGGTGTCGTCGCCGAACAGCCCGTCGACTCGGCCGTGGTAGTGGCCCAGGCCGGACAGCCGCTCCTGGATCCGCCGGCACCCGAGGGGGCCGACCAGCGTGTCGGCATGGTTCTGCAACGCCTGCAGGGTCTGGCGGTCGGCAGCGGCGTGGTCGCGGATCGCCGCCGCCTCGGTGCAATCCGGCCCCTGGGTGGTGGCGCGGGCGTCGATGGTGTCGACGCGCTGCCGTTGCGCCGCGATGGCGTCGGCGACGGACAGCGCCCCGGTGCGGGCGGCCAGCGGGTCGACACGCTCCAGCTCGTGCAGCCGCTGGCCGGTGCGCTCGACGAAGGCGGCGGTGTCGGTCTGGACCGACTGGGCGTCGTCGACCAGCGCCGGGCAGGCCTGGGGGCCGCCGGGCAGGGCGCCGGTCGGGGTCGAGGCGATGCGGTCGGCCAGCCGGTTCGCCCGCTTCGCCTCGGCATCCAGCCGGGTGGCCAGGCTGCCCAGCCGCTCGCTCTGCAGGTCCGGCCGGCCGCATTGGGTGATGATGGTGCGATAGGCGGCCTGGGCCCGGCGCAGCCGCGCCGACAGGTCCTGGGCCTGGCGCGCGGTCTGGCGGGCCTGGTTGATCGGGTTGCGGGCGGTGCCGGTGCCGGCATCGCGCTCGATCCGGTCGATCCTGCCACGCACCCGGCCGAGGTCGCTCTCGGCCGTGGTCGCCAGCATATGGGATTCGCCCTCGGTCTGGGCGCAGCTCTGCGATCGGCTCGGCTTCGCCGGTTCGAACTGGCGGCCGATGCCGTTGAAGAAATCGTCCAGCCCGTCCGCCCGCGCCGGGCCGGCTGCGGCGGCAGCGACGACCAGCGCGAGGACGGCGATCAGGCTATTGGCGATCCGGGCGATCCTCATGCGGGCTCTTGCTCTTGCGCGTAACCAGGCGAAACGCCGCCGCCGCGCCGACCAGCGTGGCAACGACAACCAGTATGATCAGCACCGGCGCCGTATCTTCAATCCCGAAGATTCGGTTCAGGGTCTCGCCGGCGAACCAGCCGAAGCCGACCCAGACCGGGGCCCACAGAATTCCGGACGCAACATTGGCGATCTGGAACGGGATGTGGCGCATGCCCATCATGCCGGCGACCAGCGGAATGACGGCGCGGACCGGGCCCAGGAAGCGGCCCAGGAACACGCTGATGCCGCCGTGCCGGGTGAAAAAGTCGCGGCCGGTGCGCAGCATCTGCGGATAACGGGTGAACGGCCAGATCCGGTCGACCCGGTCGGTCAGCCAGACCCCGATCCAGTAGGACACCGCGTCGCCCAGGATGGCGCCGACGATGGCCCAGGGGATGACGTTCCAGGGGCTCAGCGTGCCGGACTGGATCAGCGTGCCGGCGGCGATCAGCACCGTGGTGGCGGGCAGCAGCAGGCTCAGCACGGCAAAGGACTCGCCGAAGGCGAAGACCAGGATGATCGGCCCGGCCCAGCCGGCATTGGCGCCGATGAAGGCGATCGCCTGGTCGATGAAGCCCTGCACGCGCCCGGTCTCTCCTATGCCCCTATGCCGTGATCGCGGCCTGTGTCGGCGCGAAAAGCGGCAATCAGAGGGCGAGGATGCGGTCCGGCGCGTCCGAGAACACGCCAGCGATGCCGAGATCGAACAGCGCCTTGGCCCGGGTGGCGTCGTTGACCGTGTAGGCCAGCACCGGCCGGCCGGTGGCGCGGTACTCGGCGATCGTCTCCGGCGTCTCTTTCTCGTGGCTGATGTTGATCGTGGCGGCGCCGATGGCGTCGGCATTGGCGGCCCACACCGCCGGCCGCTCCCAGATCAGGTAGCCGCGCGGCCAGTCGGGCGCGACCTCCCGCGCCTTCAGCAGGCTCTCGATCGCAAAGCTGGACACCCGCGGCGCCGGCCGGTCGGCCGGCCACAGCTTCTGCGCCGCCGCCAGCGCCACCTCGGCAGTCTCGACCTCGCGGCCCGGGCAGGGCTTGATCTCGATGTTGACGGCCAGGCCCAGCTCCAGCGCCAGGGTCAGCACCTCGTCCAGGGTCGGCACCCGCTCGCCGCGGAACTCCGGCGCGAACTTCCGGCCGGCGTCCAGCATCCGCACCGCCGTGAAGTCGGAATTGGCGACCGGGCCGCTGCCGTCGGTGGTGCGGTCCAGCGTGTCGTCATGGATCACCACCGGCACGCGGTTGCGGGTCAGCTTGACGTCGAACTCGATCATCGGCACGCCCAGCGCGGCCGCCTTGCGGAACCCGGCCAGGGTGTTCTCGGGGGCGAGCGCCGCGGCGCCGCGATGGCCGATGACTCGGGGCAAGGTCAAGGTCATGGGCTGGTCTCCGAGCCTCGGGGGCACTGCTGGGGACGGAATGTCAGATGTGGACCAGGGCGATCCGGCTCGCTCGCACAGACGGTGTTTGCCGGCGGCTCGTCTCGACGATCTCCCTCTCAGGTGCCATCGCCATGGAGCCGGCGTCAAGTGCGGCTGCGACCTGCCCCGGCGGGTCCGCGACTCCCCATGCCGGATCATCCGTGCTAGACGGGCCACGATTCGAAGATCGGACGGGACCCATGGGATTCAATTGCGGCATCGTCGGCCTGCCCAATGTCGGCAAGTCGACGCTGTTCAACGCGCTCACCTCCACCCAGGCGGCGGAAGCAGCGAACTATCCATTCTGCACGATCGAGCCGAACACCGGCCGGGTCGGCGTGCCCGACCCGCGGCTGGACAAGCTGGCGGCGATCGCCAGCTCGGCCAAGGTCGTGGCGACGCAGCTGGAGTTCGTCGACATCGCCGGGCTGGTGCGCGGCGCCTCCAAGGGCGAAGGGCTGGGCAACCAGTTCCTGGCCAACATCCGCGAGACCGATGCGGTGCTGCATGTGCTGCGCTGCTTCGAGGGCGAGGTGACCCATGTCGAGGGCTCGGTCGACCCGGTGCGCGACGCCGAGATCGTCGACACCGAGCTGATGCTGGCCGACCTGGAGGCGCTGGAGCGGCGGGTGCAGACCGCGGCCAAGCGCGCCAAGGGTGGCGACAAGGACGCCAAGGTCGAGATCGAGCTGATGGAGCGGGCGCTGGTGGTGCTGCGCGAGGGCAAGCCGGCCCGCATCGTGCAGCTTTCGGCCGATGAGCGCGAGCCGTTCCGGCGCCTGGCGCTCTTGACCTCCAAGCCCGTGCTCTATGTCTGCAACGTGTCGGAGGACGAGGCCGCGACCGGCAACGCCCATTCGGCGCGGGTCGAGGCGATGGCGAAGGCGCAAGGGGCCGAGGCGGTGGTGATCTCCGCCGCGATCGAATCCGAGCTGGCGCAGCTGTCGGCCGAGGAGAAGCAGGAGTTCCTGGGCTCGATCGGGCTGGAGGAGCCGGGGCTGAACAAGGTGATCCGCGCCGGCTACAAGCTGCTCGGCCTGCTCACCTTCTTCACGGTCGGGCCGAAGGAAGCGCGGGCCTGGACCGTAGGGGCCGGGGCCGCGGCGCCGGAAGCGGCGGCGGAGATCCACAGCGACATCCAGCGCGGCTTCATCAAGGCCGAGACCATCGACTATGACAGCTTCGTCGCGCTCGGCGGCGAGCAGGGGGCGAAGGACGCCGGCAAGATGCGCCAGGAAGGCAAGGACTACATCGTCCGCGATGGCGACATCTTCCACTTCCGCTTCAACGTTTAATCCCAGCCCGACCCTTGATCGTCATTCCCGCGAAAGCGGGAATCTCTTCGGAATGGCGCGAAGATCCCGTGTCTGCGCCGCAGCACTGCGTGCCGCAGCGCGCACGGGATGACGCTTCTGTCTCTCGAATCGTGGATCGGGTTCGTGGCATGCGAACCCAGCGTCCCGCTCTGAGCCAATCGATCGCCGGACAATTGTCCCAACAGGGCTTTTCCTCGGGACATCCGCCCCACATCTTGGGTGAAGAAGAGATGTGGAGGAGATGCCGATGCGACGCCCGTTCGCGGTCCCTGCCCTGTTCGTCCTTCCCCTGCTTGCCGCCCTTCCGCTGACCGCCCCGCCGGCGCTGGCGCAGGACATCGCCCCCGGCACGAAATTCGAGGTCCGGCCGGCATCGCTGCCCAAGCCCTATGCCACCGATGCCGTGGCCAACAGCTCCGAAACCGTCGACCGGACCGATGCGATGCGGCCGCAGGTGCCGAAGGGCATGACGGCCACGCTGTTCGCCTCCGGCCTGTCCGGCCCGCGCGAGCTGTTCGTGCTGCCCGACGGATCGGTGCTGGTGTCGGAGCCGGAGGCCGGCCGCATCTCGCGGCTGGTGCCCGCCGCGGGTGGCGGCAAGGTCCAGGCGACGCCGTTCGTGACCGGCCTCGACCAGCCCTACGGCATGGCGCTGCGCAAGGACGCGCTGTACATCGCCGATCTCGACGGGCTGTGGCGCCTGCCCTATGCCGCCGGCGACGCCGAGGCGCAGGCCAAGCCGCAGCGCATCACCCCGGACGGAGCCTTCGACGGCGGCCGGGGCCATCACAGCCGGAACGTGCTGTGGGATCCCGCCTCCGACCGCTTCTTCGTCGCCATCGGCAGCCG
>NZ_JBYRFX010000450.1:0-3964 GCF_057815775.1 Inquilinus sp. | reverse complement strand
CTCGCTGTGGGCTGATGCGGGCGACGACCGCATGCTCGGATCGGACGGCAACGACACCATCGACGGGCTGGCCGGCAACGACATCCTCTTGGGCGGCTTCGGCGATGACCACCTGACCGGTGGGGCCGGGGCGGACCAGCTCGTCGGCGGTGCCGGCATCGATACGGCGGATTATTCCGGCTCGCTGGCCGGGGTGACGATCGACCTGATGCTCGGCACCGGCCTTGGGGGCGACGCGCAGGGCGATACGCTGAGCGGCATCGAGAACATTACCGGCTCGTCCCTGGCCGACAAGCTGACCGGCGATGCCAACGCCAATGTGCTGCTGGGCGGCGAAGGCAACGACGTGCTTCATGGCGGGGCCGGGGCCGACACGCTGGACGGCGGCAGCGGCTCGGACTACGCCAATTATCAGGGCTCCGCCGCCGGGGTGAATGTCGACCTTCTGGCCCACACCGCCTCAGGCGGCGATGCCCAGGGCGACATCCTGCTCAACATCGAGAACCTCTACGGCTCCAGCAACGCCGATCACCTGACCGGCGACAACAACGCCAACATCATCGGCGGTGAGCTCGGCGATGACGTGCTGGTCGGCAATGGCGGCAACGACACCCTCTCGGGCGAAGGCGGCAACGACAATCTCGATGGTGGCGACGGCAATGACCGCCTCGTCGGCGGCGATGGCGCTGACACCATCCATGGCGGCACCGGTGATGACTCGATCGATGCCGGCACCGGCAACGACATCGTCTTCGGCGACACCGGCAACGACACCATCACCGGCGGCACCGGCGACGACCAGCTCAGCGGCGGCGACGGCAACGACCTGCTCATCGGTGGCACCGGGGCCGACACCCTGGATGGGGGTGCCGGCAACGACACCGTCAGCTACGCCGGCTCTACGGCCGGCGTGACGGTCAACCTGGCGACCGGCCTCGGCACGGGCGGCGATGCCCAGGCCGACACGCTGACCGGGATCGAGAACGTCTACGGCTCAGACCACAATGACGTGCTGACCGGCGATGCCGGCGCCAACACCTTGTCGGGCGGCGCCGGCGACGACATCCTCACCGGCGGGCTCGGGGCCGACCTGCTGAAGGGCGGGGCCGGCAACGACATTTTCGTCTACGCCAGCATCGCCGACAGCACGGTGGCGGCATCGGGCAAGGATGTGATTGCGGACTTCACCACCGGCGACAAGATTGACCTCAGCGCCATCGATGCCGACGGCAACGACACCAACGGCGACACCGCGTTCTCATTCGGCACGGGCGGCTTCACCGGCCATGCCGGCGAGATCCGGATCGTGGATTTCCACAACGGCATCCAGGGCGTCTATCTCGAAGTCAACGGCGACAAGACCCCGGATTCGATCATCAACGTCATTTCCGACCATGCCCTGACCGCCAGCGACTTCGTCCTCTGACCATCCGGACCGGGCGGCAGCACCCGTCCCGCCGTCAGCCGACACCGGCGTAGTGGCTGCCGCGCCGTTCGGCCCGGATCAGCTGTGCCAGCAGCCGGATCCCGGGTTCGATGCGGTCGACCGGGATCGAGGAATAGCCCAGGCGGAAGAAGTTTTCCGGCGGCACCGGGTGGTCGAAGAAGACCGCCCCGGGGTCGAACAGCAGCCCCTGCTGCGCGCCGGCCATCGCCACCGCCTCCATCGACACGCCCGCCGGCCCTTCGGCCCACAGGGCGGCACCACCGGTCGGGGGGTTGAACCGGACCTCGGGCAAATAGGTCCGCAGCCCTTCGCCGATCGCGGCGGCCCGGTCGCGGTAGGCCGCGATCAGCCGCTTGATCGCGGCGTCGTGATGGCCGAGCTGCAGGAACAGCGCCACGGTGCGCTGGTTGTTGGCGGGCGGGTGGCGCACCGTCAGCCGCCGCATTGCCCGTGCCTCGGCGATGAATTCCGGCGCCGCCACCATGAAGCCCAGCCGCAGCCCCGGGGCCAGGGTCTTCGACACGCTGCCGACATAGATCACCCGGTCGTCGCGATCGAGCGACTTCAGGGCCGGCAGCGCATCGCCGACGAAGGCCAGTTCGCTGTCGTAGTCATCCTCCACGACCACCAGGTCATGCACCGCGGCCGCCTGCAGCACCTCCTGCCGGCGGGCCAGCGGCATGGTCACATTGGTCGGGTTCTGGTGGCTCGGCTGGACGAACAGGCAGTTGCAATCGGCAAAGGCGCCGGAGGGCCGCAGCCCGTGCTCGTCCACGGGCAGGTTGACGATGCGGGTGCCGAGCTGCCGGCAGAGGTTGCGCAGGTCGGGATAGCTCGGCTGCTCCAGCCCGACCGACCGGTCCTGGTTCAGCAGCAGGGACGTGGCCAGGTGCATCGCCTGTTGTGCCCCCAGCGTGACCAGGATCTGGTCCGGCGACACCCAGATGCCGCGGCGCGGCAGCACCCGCTTCTGCAACTGCTCGATCAGCAGGGGATCGTCGGAATCGACATGGTCGCCGGCCCAGTCGCGGATGGCGACGGAGCGCAGGGCGAGCTGTGCCACCTCGCGCCATTCCGCGGTCGGAAACAGGGTCGGGTCCGGCTGGCCGTAGATGAAGGGATAGCGGTGATTGTACCAGTCGGCCGGCTTGGACATGACGTAGCGGTGGCGGGATGGCCGGCTGGCCAGCCTGGTGGCCCAGTCCGGCCGCCGCACCGGGGGGGCGGGGCGCACCCCGGCGGCCCGGGCCGCATTCTCCAGCGCCGCCGGATCGACCGTATGCCGCGACCGGCTTTCCGCCTTGATGAAGCCTTCCTCGGCCAGCAGGTCATAGGCCAGGATCACGGTGTTGCGGCTGATGCCCAGGATTTCGGCCAGCCGGCGTGATGACGGCAGCATGGCCCCCGGCGGCAGGCGGCGATCCAGCACGGCCTGGGCGATCGCGCCGCGCAACTGAACTTGCAAGGTAAGATCCGGCCGGCGCGACAGCGTCACCAACTGCCGCCACAGAATGTCGTCGGCAGCCACACGCCTCTCCCGCACTCTCGACCGCTGGTTGCATATGATCGTATTTCTGCGCCTAACGCAATCTGGACTCATCGATAGGGGCAATCTGGACTCATCGCAGGCGCATCTGGCACCACAGATTGCCTGCATCTTGACCCACCGGAATGTCCAGGATGCCTGATAAATCGATTTCTTTGGCTGCACGCCTCGGTGCGGGGCCGGTTTGAAACCCAACCGCACGACGATGACCGATCCGGCGGAACGATGACGGCATTTGAAGGCTTCCGATGACCCAGACCCTCAACGGCACTGCCAGCAACGACATCCTCACCGGGACCAATCCGGGCGATCCGCTCAATCCCGATGGCATCGACATCATCAATGGCGGGGACGGGGACGACTCGCTGACGGGCCTGGGCGGCGCCGATGCCTTCGACGGCGGCGCCGGGATCGATACTGTGCATTACGACAACTCGCCCTCCGGGATCGCCATCAGCCTGTTCTCCGGCTTCAACCTCGGCGGCGACGCCCAGGGCGATACCTTCACCGGGATCGAGATCTTCGTCGGCTCGGCCTTCGGCGACAGCATGGTCGGCGATGCCGGGGCCACTGTCCTGGATGGCGGCGGCGGCTCGGACTTTATCTCCGCGCTCGGCGGGGCTGATACCCTCGACGGCGGCGATGGCGACGACACGCTCTTCGGCGGCGACGACAACGACCTGCTGATCGGCGGCAGCGGCGTCGACGCGCTGAATGGCGGCAACGGCATCGACACGGCGAGCTATACGGGTTCCGCCGCGGCCGTCCAGGTCGATCTCGCCGCTGGCACCGGCACGGGCGGCGACGCCCAGGGCGATACGCTAGTCCTGATCGAGAATGTCACCGGCTCGGCCTTCGCCGACCGGCTGACGGGGGATGGCGGTGCGAACACGCTGGACAGCGGCGACGGTGCGGACGTGCTGTACGGCAAGGATAGCGACGACACGCTCCTCGGCGGCGCGGGCGACGAC
>NZ_JBYRFX010000449.1:0-18928 GCF_057815775.1 Inquilinus sp. | reverse complement strand
GAAAAAGGCGGAGAACCGGGATCGGTCTCTCCGCCTTGCAAGCCGTTGTCTCGACGCCAAGCCCGGCGGAAACGTCAGCGAATTCGATGGTAGCTGGGGAGGGATTTGAACCCCCGACCAAGGGATTATGATTCCCCTGCTCTACCACTGAGCTACCCAGCCATCGGGGCCGAGCGTATACGCGTCCGGCGCGGCTGCTGTCAAGCCGCCGGACCGGCGTCCGGACCGCGATGGCGGCAGCCATGTCGGCCCGTCATGCTGCCGCCACAGTATCGCGCTTCCTGGCATCAGGCGCGCAATCCTGTTGCGGGCCGGCTTGCGGCCACGGCGCCGCTTCCGCTACCAAGGCTGCATGACCGCAATGCGCTCCCCCATCGCCCGACCTGCCGCGGCCCTGGCCTCGGCGCAGGTCCTGTTCGCCGCCATGGCAGACCCGGCCCAGCAGCCCGCGGCCCCGCCCGCCGCGGCGCCGCCCGGCGGTGTCCTGCTGGCGGCGCCGGCGCCGCTGCCCGCCGGCTTCCGCATCGGCCCCAAGGCCGAAAGCTTCACCCTGGACAACGGGCTGCAATTCATCGTCATCCCGGCCGGCTTCGCGCCGGTCGTGACCCAGATGGTGTGGTACCGGGTCGGCGCGGCCGACGAGGCGCCTGGCCAGTCCGGCAACGCCCATTTCCTGGAACATCTGATGTTCCACGGCACCACATCGCACCCGCAGGGCTATTCGCAGGAGCTGGCGGCGCTGGGCGGGGTCGAGAACGCCTTCACCACGGCCGACTACACCGCCTATTTCCAGTCGGTGGCGAAGCAGAACCTGCCGCTGGTGATGCGCTACGAGGCCGACCGGATGCAGAACCTCGTGCTCGAGGAGAAGCGGGTCAACGCCGAGCGCGACGTGGTGCTGGAAGAACGGCGGATGCGGATCGAGAACGAGCCCTCGTCCCGGCTGGGCGAGGCGATGAACGCCGTGCTGTATCTCAACCACCCCTACCGGGCGCCGGTGATCGGCTGGCCGGAGGAGATCCAGGCGCTGCGGCGCGAAACTGCGCTGGCCTTCTATGACAAGTTCTACACCCCGAACAACGCCACCGTGGTGATCGCGGGCGATGTCGACCCGGCCGCGGTGCGCAAGCTGGCCGAGGAGATCTACGGCCCCGTCCGCCTCCGGGCCGAGCCGCCGCCGCGGGTGCGGCCGCAGGAGCCGGTGCCGCCGGCGCCGCGCCGGATCGACCTGACCGACGCCCGCGCCGGCCAGCCCTATCTGCGCCGCGACTATTTGGCCCCGTCGGCCGTCTCCGCCGCGCCGGGGGAGGCCGAGGCGCTGCAGGTGCTGGCCGCGGTGCTGTCCGGCGAGACCGGGCGGCTGTACGGCGCCCTTGTGACCGACCAGGGCAAGGCGGCCATGGCCGGCGCGTCCTATGACCCGGATGCCTTCGACTACAGCCCCTTCGCCGTCTACGCCGTGCCGCGCGACGGCGTGGCGCTGCCGGACCTGGAAGCGGCGATGGACACGGTGCTGGCCGGCATCCGCGACGGCACGGTGCCGGAGGAGGAGCTGGCCAGGGCCAAACGCCGCCTGCTGGCCGGTGCGGTCTACAGTCAGGACGATCCCGGCGCGCTGGCGCGCGTGTTCGGCGAGGCATCGGCGCTCGGCCGGCCGCTGGCCGACGTCCAGGGCTGGCCGGCCCGCATCGCCGCGGTGCAGGCGGCGGATGTGCAGAAGGCCGCCCGCACCTATCTGCAGCCCGCCCGCTCCGTCACCGGCACGCTGACCCGCCCGGCCGCTGCCGGCGAGACGAAGCAGCCATGAGCCCGCGCGTGAGGACCACACCGATGAAGCCGATGCTCTCCCCGCTGCGCAGTGCCCTGGTCGGGGTCGGGTTCCTGCTGGCCGCCGCGGCGCCGGCCGCCGCGACCACGATCGACAAGGTGGTCAGCCCGGGTGGGATCGAGGCCTGGCTGGTCGAGGACCACACCGTTCCCGTCATCACCGTGTCCTTCGCCATCGACGGCGGCTCGGCCCAGGACCCGGATGGCAAGCTCGGCCTGGCCTCGCTGCTGTCGGAGATGCTGACCGAAGGGGCGGGGCCCTATGATGCCGCCGGCTTCAAGACCGTGCTGGCCGACCGGTCGATCCAGATCGGCTTTGCGGCCTCGCAGGATTACGTCACCGGCCGGCTGAAGACGCTGAGCACCGAACGCGACGCCGGCTTCGAGCTGCTGCGCCTCGCCCTGGCCGAACCGCGGCTGGCGGCGGCCGATCTCGACCGGGTCAAGGCGTCGCGGCTGGCGGAGCTGAACTTCCAGGAGAACGATCCCGGCACCATCGCCGACGACCGCTGGTCGGCCGCCGCCTTCCCCGGCCATCCCTATGGCCGGCCGGGCATCGGCACCAAGGACAGCGTGGCCGCGATCGCGGTCGGCGACCTGCAGGATCTGCGCCGCCGGCTGTTCGCCCGCGACGGGCTGCGCCTGGCCGTGGTCGGCGACATCGATGCCGCGACGCTGAAGCAGGCGCTCGACCGCGTCTTCGGCGGCCTGCCGGCCAAGGGCGACCGCCGCGACGTGCCGGAGATCACGGCCAAGGATGCCGGCACCACCATGGTGCCGATGCCGGTGTCGCAGGCGGTGATCCAGCTCGGCTTCGCCGCCCCCCGGCGCGACGATCCCGACTATTTCCCGGCGATCGTGATGAACCACATCCTCGGCGGGTCGACCTTCACCTCGCGGCTGTACAAGGCGGTGCGCGAGCAGCGCGGCCTGGCCTATTCGGTCGACAGCGACATCATCCAGCTGCGGCACAGCGGCGTCCTGGTCATCATCGCCGGCACCCAGGCGGCGCGGGCGGGCGAAAGCCTGTCGGTGATCCGCGACGAGATCGCCCGGCTGGCGAAGGACGGCCCGACCGCGCAGGAGGTGGCCGAGGCCAAGAGCTACCTGATCGGCAGCTACCCTCTCGGCTTCGCCTCCTTCGACACGCTCGCCGGCTATGTGCTGCAGCTGCAGCTGGCCGGGCGCGGCCGTGACTTCATCGACCGCTATCCCGGGCTGATCGACGCGGTGACGGCGGACCAGGTCAAGGCCGCCGCCGCCAAGTTCCTGCAGGCCAAGGACCCGACCGCGCTGCTGGTCGGCGGGGCGGCGAGCTGACCGGCATCGCGACGACAGAGAGGTTCAGGCCATGACCCATGACCGGCGCATCACCCTGACCGCAGGCGGTCCGACGCTGTCGCGGCTGGTCTTCGGCGCCTGGCGGCTGCTGGACGGCCCGACCCGGCCCGATGCCGATGCGGTGGCTCGACTGATCGCCACCGCGGTCGATCTCGGCCTCACCAGCTTCGACCATGCCGACATCTATGGCGGCTATGCGGTGGAGGAAGCGTTCGGCGCCGGGCTCGCCCGCTGGGCCGGCCGGCGCGACGGCATCGAGCTGGTCAGCAAATGCGACATCATGCTGGTCTCCGGTGCCCGTCCGGACAACCGGCTGAAGCATTACGACACCGGCGCGGCCCATATCCGCGCCTCGGTCGACCGGTCGCTGCGCAACCTCGGCACCGACTATCTAGACCTTTTGCTGCTGCACCGGCCGGACCCGCTGCTGGATGCCGATGAGACGGCGGCGGCGCTGGACGGGCTGGTCAAGGCCGGCAAGATCCGCGCCGTCGGGGTGTCGAACTTCACCCCGTCGCAGATCGACCTGCTGGCCTCGCGGCTGTCCGCCCCACTGGCGACCAACCAGATCGAGATGTCGGTGCTGCGCACCGCGCCGCTGACCGATGGCAGCCTCAACCACGCCCAGCAGCATCGCTACGCGCCGATGATCTGGTCGCCGCTCGGTGGCGGCAGCCTGTTCACTGGCGCCGGCGCGCGGGACCAGGCGGTGCGGGCGGCGCTGGAAACCGTGGCCGAGGGCCGGGACCTCTCGGCCGTCGCCATCGCCTGGCTGCTGCGCCACCCCGCCCGGCTGGTGCCGGTGCTGGGCAGCCTGAAGCCGGAGCGGCTGGCGGCGATGATGGGGGCCCTCGACATCACGCTCGACCGCCAGCAATGGTTCGCCATCCTGGAGGCGAGCGAGGGGCGGGAGGTGGCCTGATTCGTCAGGCCGTCTGCGGCTTCGTCCGCTTGCGGCCCGGCAGGGTCATGGCGGCGACGCCGATCACCACCAGCACCAGCCCGGCCATGGCGGTCGAGGCCGGGGTTTCGCCCAGGAACACGGCGCCGATCGCGACGCCGACCGGCACCCGCAGATAAGCCTGGGCCATGGTGGCGACCGAGCCGAGCGACGCCAGCAGCTTGAAGTAGATCACGAAGGCCAGCGCGGTCGACACCAGCGCCAGGCCGAGCAGCGCGCCGACCGAACTGGCCGACGGCGCCAGGGCCCAGGGCCGGTCCAGCACCAGGCTCAGCGGGATCAGCATCGCGGCGCCGGACAGCATCGACCCGGCGGCCGGCACCATCGGGTCCAGCCCCTTGAAGTTGCGGCCGAAGATGGCGGCGATGGCGTAGCAGATGGTGGCCGCCACGATCGCCAGCTGCGGCAGCAGCTGCCGGCCGGCGCCGCCCAGCGCGTCCAGCCCGATCACCAGGCTGATGCCGGCGACCCCGGCGGCGACGCCGAACAGCTTGCGGCCGTTGACCGGCTCATGCCGGGTGATGCCCCAGGTGATCAGGAAGGTGAAGATCGGCGAGGTCGAGTTGAGGATCGCCGCCAGCCCGGCATCGACGCTGGTCTCGGCCCAGGCGATCAGGGTGAAGGGGATCACGCTGTTCATCACCGCCTGGAACGCGAACAGCCGCCAGGTCCGCCCGTCCGTCGGCAGGCGGATGCCGCGCAGCCGCAGCACCAGCAGCAGCACGCCGCCGGCGATGATCGTGCGCGCCGCGATCAGCGTCACCGGCGGGATGGTGGCGACACCCAGCTTGATGAAGGTGTAGGACGCGCCCCAGAGGGTGGCCAGCAGCGCCAGCAGCAGATAGTCGGTCACGGGCGGGCTCGGGCGGTCGGCGGTGGCGGACATCGGGGCATCCTCGGTCGTGTGGTGTCCCGACCTTGCCCTGCACGCAGGCCGATGTCGCGTGCGGACGCTGCGGTCTTCGTCGAAGTGTCGGGGCGAAGTGTCCGGGTTTCGGCCGTAACCGATCGGCCGGCTACGGACATCATCGTGCAATGGCGGCCCGGCACTCTTCCACGGACGCATGGCCTCCCGCGAGACGGCGGTGAGGTGCCACGCAGCACGCGGCCGCGTATCGACGGCCGCTTCGGACGCTCGCTGCCGCCCCAAGGATGAGACAATGACGGATCAGGATATCTGGGCGGCCCTGGCCGCCGGGACCGGCGCATCCGGGCTTTCCGGCCTCATGTTCGCGAAGGCGGCGGAGGATCCCGACGCCTTTTCCTTCCGGTTCGGCGAGGAAATCTGGACGCGCGGCCGTTTCGCGGCCGAGGTCGAGCGCGTCGCCCGGCGCTTGCTGGCGCTGGGGCTGCGTCCCGGCGATCGCCTGGCCCTCCACCTGAAAAACGGGCCGGAGCTGGCGATCGGCTATTTCGCCTGCTTCGCCACCGGCATCATCGCGGCGCCGATGAAGCCCGAATCCAAGGCGGCGGAGCTCGCGGCCCTGCTGCGGCGATTGCAGCCAGCCTTCTATATCGGACACCGCGACCTCGCGGAGCAGGCCGCCGGCATCGATGACTCGATCGTCCCGGCCGACCGGCGGCTGGAGATCGGCTCGCCGGCCGATCTCCAGGCCTGGTCGCGCGCAGCGGCCGACGGGCCCGCCCTGCCGTACTCGGTCGATCTGGCGGCGCCGGCCGTGCTGCTCACCACCTCCGGCACCACGGCGCAGCCGAAATTCGTCACCCACTCCCAGAGCACGCTGGCCCATGCGATGCATCAGGCGTCAGCGGTGCTGCAGGGCGGCGGTCAGAGGCTGGCGATCGGCAGCTCGATGGCGCACATGACCGCCTTCTTCACCACGACCCTGTGCCTGGCCATCGGCGCGTCGTTCGCGCTGATCGAGCGCTTCGATCCGGACCAGTTGCTCGATGCGATCGAACGCGACCGCTGCACCTTCATGATCGGCATGGCGTATATGTTCAGCGGCCTGATCGACGCCCAGGCGGCTCGGCCGCGCGATATAAGCTCGATCCATGCGTACATGCTCACGGGGGACGCCGTCTCGGTCGAGCTGCAGCAGCGGTTCAAGGCGATGTTCGGCCTGCGGCTGGCCTCCGTCTGGGGCATGACCGAGGTGGTCGGAAGCATGATGGCGGGCCCGTCCGACGGCTCGGTCTTCACCCCGGCCCCGGACGCCGAGTTCCGCCTGGTCGACGACGAGGACGAGCCGGTTGCGCCCGGCGAGACCGGGGAGCTGCTGCTGCGCGGCCCCAACATCGCCCTCGGCTACTGGGTCGGGTCGGGCCAGGTCGATGGCGGCCGGCGCGGCGGCTGGTTCCCGACCGGCGACCTGATGCACGCGGATGCGGACGGCAACCTCTGGTTCGTGTCACGCAAGAAGGAGCTGATCGTCCGTGGCGGCATCAACATCTCGCCGGTGGAGGTCGAGCAGGCCCTGATGTCGCATCCGGCCGTCCGGGATGCTGCCGCCATCGGCATCTCCGATGCCGTGCTCGGCCAGCGTGTCCAGGGGCTGGTGCAACTGACGAAGGGCCACGGGAACGACAACCTCCCCGGCATCATCGACCATGTCCGGGAGCGGCTGGCCGACTACAAGGTTCCGGAGATGCTGCAGGCGGTGGACTCCATCCCGCGCAACGCGCTGGGGAAGGTCGACCGCCGCGCGGCCTCGGCGCTGGGCCGGGCCTGATCTGCACTGGCCGGACCGGAGGCCTTCGACGCCTCCAGTCCGGCCGTCGATCTCAATCGTCCAGCAAGGCGGCCAGCTTCATGCCGACGGTCAGCGACCCGGTGGCTTTGATCTTGCCGGTCATGTAGGCCATGGTCGGGCTCAGGCTACGGTCGACCATGCGCCGCAGCGTCTCGAACTTCATGGTCAGGGTCACGTCGGCCGGGGCATCGCCGGTTGAAACGATGGGCGCCGGGCCGGTGCCGTCCAGCACGATGAACCCGTCGGCGCCGAGGTCGAACTTGACGCGGGCGTCGAGCGCGGGGCCACCGGCGGCGCGGCCGCGCACGGCTTCGGCGAGGGCGTCGAGCGACATGGGCAAAAATCCTTTCTACGCAGCGGGATAGCGGCAGGTCAGGCGGCGGCGCGTTCGGCCCGGGCGATGAAGCCGCCCCCGAGCACCCGGTCGCCGTCATAAAGCACAGCGGCCTGTCCGGGCGCCACCCCGTGCTGCGGTGCATGCAGCTCCAGCACCGCCGAATCCGCACCCGTCAGCCGCACCGTCGCCGGCACCGCCGCCTGGGCGGAGCGCAGCTTGACCTCGACCACGCGGCCCTCGGGGCCGGGCGGGGCGTCGAGCCAGTTCAGCTCGGCCAGCCCCACGCTGTGCCGGGCCAGCGCCGACCACGGGCCGACGATGACGCGCTTGGCCTCGGGGTCGAGGCGGATGACGTAGAGCGGTTCGTCATTCGACTTGCGGCCGCCGATGCCCAGGCCCTTCCGCTGGCCGATGGTGTAGTGGACGATGCCCTCGTGCCGGCCCAGCACGGTGCCGTCGAGATGCACGATCTCGCCCGCCCCAACGGCGCCGGGGCGCAGCCGCGCCACCACCTCGCCATAGCGGCCCTCGGGCACGAAGCAGATATCCTGGCTGTCCGGCTTGTCGGCGACGACCAGGCCCAGCCGCGCCGCCTCGGCCCGGGTCGCGGCCTTGGCGTTGCCGCCCAGCGGAAAGCGCAGGAAGTCCAGCTGTTCCGCCGTGGTGGCGAACAGGAAATAGCTCTGGTCCTTGGCCGCGTCGACGGCGCGATGCAGCTCCGGCCCCTGCGGCCCCTCGACCCGGCGGACATAGTGGCCGGTGGCCAGGCAGTCGGCGCCCAGGTCGCGCGCGAAGTCCATCAGGTCGCGGAACTTGACCTTCTGGTTGCAGCGGATGCAGGGGATCGGCGTTTCGCCGCGCAGGTAACTGTCGGCGAAATCATCCATCACCGCCTGGCCGAAGCGGCTCTCGTAATCCAGCACGTAATGCGGGAAGCCGATCCGGTCGGCGACCGTGCGGGCGTCATAGATGTCGGCCCCGGCGCAGCAGGCGCCCTTGCGCTGGATGGCGATGCCGTGGTCGTACAGCTGCAGCGTGATGCCGACGACGTCATAGCCCTGCTCGGCGAGCTGGGCTGCGACGACGGAGCTGTCCACGCCGCCGGACATGGCGACGACGACGCGGGTCGCGGCGGGGGGCTTATCGAAACCGAGTGAGTTCATGGCGAGGCCAATATAGGGATCGCGGCCGGTTTCGAAAACCTGCCGTATCGGCGGGCCGGGTATTCGGGCGTCGGGAAGGTTTTCTCAAATTGTCATGCCACGGCTTGACCGTGGCATCCAGGGGCCGCTGGCACTGCTCTTGAAAGCCCCTGGATTGCCGGGTCAAGCCCGGCAATGACAGGAAGAGGGGGCGTATCTCCAATCAAACGTCACGGCATTCCCGACGAGAGCCGTCAGATGAACCGCGCCAGGAACGCCCTCGTGCGGGGGTGCTTTGGCGCGACCAGCACCTCGCCGGGCGGCCCGGCCTCGACCACCACGCCGCCATCCATGAACACCACCCGGTCGGCCGCGTCACGGGCAAAGCCGATTTCATGCGTCACCACGATCATGGTCAGGCCCTGGCCGGCCAGGTCGCGCATCGTGGTCAGCACCTCGCCGACCAGCTCCGGGTCCAAGGCCGAGGTCGGCTCGTCGAACAGGATCAGCTCGGGCTTGATCGCCAGCGCCCGCGCGATGGCGACGCGCTGCTGCTGGCCGCCGGACAGCTGGCGCGGGAACGCCGCGGCCTTTTCCGCCAGCCCGACCTTGGCCAGCAACTCCCTGGCGTGGCGTTCCGCCTCGGCCCGGCTGCGGCCATGGATGCCGATCGGCGCCTCGACGATGTTCTCCAGCACGGTCATGTGCGGGTACAGGTTGAACTGCTGGAACACCATGCCGATGCGGCTGCGCTGCCGGGCGACGGCGCGGGCCGGCAGCTTGTGCAGGTGGCCGTGTCGCAACTCGTAGCCGATCTGCTCCTCGCCCAGCCGGATCGACCCGGCGTTCATCTGCTCGAGCTGGTTGATGCAGCGCAGCAGGGTGGATTTGCCGGAGCCGGAGGGACCGAGGATGACCACGACCTCGCCGGCCTGCACGTCGAGATCAATGCCGCGCAGCACTTCATGGTCGCCATAGGATTTGTGGACCCCGCGGATGCGGACCAGGGGCGCCGTCATCGTGCATCCCCCGTCTCGACGATGTCATCCGTCGCGGCGGCCGGGCGTGCGCCCTTGGTCGGCAACGCATGGCGCTCGCCGCGGCCGTAATACTGTTCGATGGCGGACTGGCCGACATTCAGGATCGAGGTGATCAGCAGGTACCACAGCACCGCCACCAGCAGCAGCGGGATGACCTCGAAGGTGCGGTTGTAGACCGCCTGGGCGGAATACAGCAGGTCGCCCATGGCGATGACGCTGACCAGCGAGGTCGCCTTGATCATGCTGATCAGCTGGTTGCCGGAGGGCGGCACGATCGACCGCATGGCCTGGGGGATGATGATACGACGCAGGGCGCGCGCCCGGGTCATGCCGAACGCCTCCGCTGTCTCGTACTGGCCGCGGTCGACCGACAGCAGGCCGCCGCGGATGATCTCGGCCATGTAGGCGGCCTCGTTCAGCGACAGGCCGGCGATCGCCGCGGTCAGCGGCGTGATCAGGTCGTTGGTCTTCCAGGAGGCGAATTCCGGCCCGAACGGGATGCCGATCGACAGGGTCGGGAACAGGGTCGACAGGTTGTACCAGAAGATCAGCTGCACCAGCAGCGGCGTGCCGCGGAAGAACCAGATGTACAGGCCGGCCAAGGTGCGCGGCAGCCGGTTGGCCGACAGCCGCGCCACCGCCAGCAGCAGGCCGATCCCGGTGCCGATCAGCATCGACACGACAGTCAGCCCAAGCGTGACCGACAGGCCGCGCAGGATCGAGCCGGCGGTGAACCACTGGCCGACCACCTCCCATTCGAAATTCGGGTTGCGGGCGACCACCCAGGCGGCCGCCGCGGCCACCGCAATGGTCAGGATCCACAGCGCCCACAGGCCATAGCCGATCGGCCGGCGGGCGCGGGCGACGTCGCGCAGGCGGGCTTCCGCCGCGTCGTTATCGCCGCCGGCGGCCGGGGCGGTCCCGACGCCACCGGTCACTTCGGCGGGGCCCCGGCCAGGTTGAGGCCCGGGGCCTTCAGCATGTTGCCGTCGAGACCCCATTTCTTCATCACGGCGGCGTAGGTGCCGTTGTCGAACAGGGTCTGGTAGCCGGCCAGCACGACCCCGCCGAGCTCCGACCCCTTGGCCACCACGGTGCCCTGGTACAGGTTGTGGAAGCCGTTGGGCTGGCCGGTGCCGGCCAGCTCCATCTGGCCCTTGGACTGCTGGATGAAATAGGTCAGCGGCGCCTGGGACGAGAAGAAGGCGTCCGCCCGCTTCGATCGCACCGCCAGGATCGCGGTCGGCTGGTCGGGGTAGGACTGCACCTCCAGCGCCGGCTTGCCGGCCTTCTCGCACGCCTCGGCCTGGGCCTTGATCACCTTCTCGGCCGATCCCGCGGCCATCACCGCGATCTTCTGGCCGCAGGTGTCTTCCACCGAATGGATGCCGGTCGGGTTGCCGGCCTGCACGGCGAAGACGACGAACTCCTGGACGTAGTCGACGAAGTCGTTCGCCGCCTCGCGCTCCGGGAAATCGCCGATCGGGCCGGACGCCATCTGGTAGCGGCCGGCCTTGATGCCGCTCAGGATCGCCGCCAGGCCGCTGACCGTCTCGTGCCGGACCTTGACGCCCAGCAATTGGCCCAGCGCGTCCGTCAGGTCGGCGCTGGCACCGGTCAGGGTCTGGTCGTCGCCGACGATCTCATAGGGCGGGAAGGACCCGCTGTTGACCGAGACCAACTCGCCGGCATCCAGGATCTCCTTCGGCAGCTTGGCCCGCAGCGCCTCGTCGACCTTCTGCGGCGGAACAGCATCCTGTGCCAGGGCCGGCGTGGTGCCGAGCAGGGCGGCCAGGAGGGCGGTGCACATCAGAGTTCTTGTCTGCATTTTTTGTCTCCCCGTTTGATGGTGGCCGTTTGATTTGAACAGCTTCAAGCGGCGGCAAGCTCCGGCGTGGCTCTCATCTCATGGTGCCATGCCCGGTCACGACGGCAAGCCGGGGAACAGGTCCCGCGGCGACAGCCGGGCCGTGGTCAGCTCCTGCGCCTGCAGCTCGGCGATGAAATCGGCCAGCATCGCCTCGTTGGCGGCGAAGCCGTTGCGGTCCCAACCGGCGGGCAGGTCGCGGGCGACCTGGCGCAGCTCGTCCAGGATCCACGGCGTGGTCTCGGCGTATTTGATGCGCTTGTCGATCCACAGCCGCGCCGACTCGTCCAGCACCGCGCTCAGCGCCTGCGGCAGCCACGGGTGGTCGCGCACGATCGCGGGCTTGATGCCGAGCAGATGGATGCCGGGGACGTAGCCGACCTCCCGGGCGTAGGCGATTTCGGCGGCACGGAAATCCGGTAGCAGCTGGCGGAACGGCGACGCCGCCTCGAAGAACCCCGGCGGCATGAACGGCGTGAACACGGCGTCCAGCCCGCCCGTTTCCAGCAGCTCCAGCATCGGCCGTTCACCCGGCACCGCCTCGATCCGGCCGGGCCGGCCGAAGCCGCCGAGCCGGTCGGTGATCGGATGCGCCTCGGACAACCGACCGACGAACCAGCTTGCGTCGTTGATGCCGACGCCAACCCGCCGCAGCAGGGCGCGGGTCCAGGTGTTGCCGGAATCCTGCCAGCCGGTCAGGCCGATGCGCTTGCCGGCCAGCTGCGCCAGATCGGTCAGGCCGCTGGTCTTGGCGGTGATGATGCAGCGGTGGCGGAAGCCCCGCATCAGGAAGTGCGGCACGCCTGATATGGCGGTCTCGCCGCGGGCCCGGCCGAGCGTGTAGCGGCTCAGCGACACCTCGCCGGCGTCGTAGACGGGGTCGCTGCCCAGGTCTTCCGGCAGCGTGCCGACCCGGTCGATCTGCAGCGTGAAGCCCTCGGGGCTGATATCGCCGAGCGCCAGGGGCGTGAGCCAATCCCAGTCGCGCAGTGCCAGCCTGATCGCAATCGCCATCCTGAAGCCTCTGTCGGGATACAGGCGCGGCCGGCCTTGCAGCCCGCCCTTTTTTCCACGATTAAATGTTCAGTCGATGCCGTACAATGATTGTTATGACACTGAACAAAGTTTGCGATGCGTGAGCCGATCACGGCCGAATGGCTCGCCGCCCGGCTGAAAGACCGGTCGATGCGGGGCATCGCCACCGAAACCGGGGCGCTGATCCGGTCCGGCGCCATCGCGGTCGGAACCAGGCTGCCATCGGTGCGCGACCTTGCCCTGGCCCTCGGCGTCAGCCCCGCCACCGTCTCCACGGCGTGGAGCGACCTGCGCAAGTACAAGGTCATCAGCGGGCGCGGCCGCACCGGGATCCAGGTGTGCGGCGACCAGACCCATCTGCGGCCGGTGCGCTACCAGGAGGCCGGGCATTTCCGGGTCGACGCGCTGGATCTGACGCTGGCCGCGCCGGACCCAACGCTGCTGCCGCCGCTGGCGGAGGCGCTGGCCCGCGGCGCGCGGGCCTCCGACCTGAACAGCTATCGCCGGGTGCCGATCGTCGACAACCTGGCGGCGGCGGCCGGCGCCGACTGGGCCTACCGGCCGGAGGCGGTTCTGGCGGCCAATGGTGGCTACGAGGCCGTTTATGTCACGGTGCAGACCCTGATCCGGCCGGGATCGGTGGTGGCGGTCGAGGATCCGACGGCGATGCGGCTGCTCGACATCCTGGACAATGCCGGCGCCCAGCTGATCCCGGTCGCCTGCGACGAACAGGGGCCGCTGCCGGCCGCGCTCGCCGCCGCTTTGGCCAAGGCGCCGGCGGCCTTCCTGTACCAGCCGCGCACCCATTCGGTGACCGGGCGGATGGTCGACCCACGGCGGCTGGATGAGCTGGCCCGGGTGCTGCGCGGCAGCGACACGCTGGTGATCGAGGATGACGGGGTGGGCGACGTCTCGGCGGCGCCGCCCGCCAGCCTCGGCGGCGTGTTCCCGGATCGCACCGTGCACATCCGGTCCTATTCCAAATCGCTCGGCCCCGACCTGCGCGTCGCCGTGCTGTCCGGCTCCGCCGCCATCGTCGGCCAGATCCAGGCCTATCGCAGCTTCGGCGCCGGCTGGACCAGTCGGGTGCTGCAGGAAGCGACGGCCTGGCTGATCGGCGATGCCGCCACCACGGCGCTGGTCGACCGGGCGCGGCAGGTCTATGGCGCACGGCGCCGGGCCCTGATCGCCGCGCTGCGCATCCGCGGCATCGCGGTGCCCAACCGGGACGGGCTGTGCCTGTGGCTGCCGGTGCGGTCGGAACAATTCGCCCTGGTCACCCTGGCGGCGCGCGGTATCGCCGTCGGCCGCGGCGCCAATTACAGCCCGCAGCCCGGCCAGCACATCCGCGTCGCCACCAGCCTGCTGACGGAAGGGGTGGAGGCGGTGGCCGACGCGCTGGCGCTGACCGACCCGGAACAGGCGCGCAGCCGGTTCCATCCGCATTAGCAGCCCTGCATTCCCAGCGTATTGTCCGACATGACTCGGCGGCCCTACACTTCCGCAAAAGCAAGGAGGATCCCCGGAATGTTTCGCCCCAACAGGCTGAAGGAACGACTGCGGCGCGGCGACAAGCTGTTCGGCGCCTGGGTTGGCAGCGGCTCGCCCACGGTGGCCGAGATCATGGCCCATGCCGGCTTCGACTTCGTCATCCTGGACACCGAGCACGGGCCCGGCGGCATCGACGAGACCATCAACCTGCTGCGCGCGGTGCAGGCGTCGGATACCCCGGCCGTGGTGCGGGTGCCGGCGCGTGACCCGGTCTGGCTGAAGCGGGTGCTGGATGCCGGCGCCGACAGCCTGATGGTGCCGATGATCGAAAGCGCGGCGGATGCCGAGGCCCTGGTCCGAGCCTGCCGCTATCCCCCGGCCGGCCGCCGCGGCTATGCCGCCGGCGCGGTGCGCGCCTCGACCTACGGGTTCGAGCCGGACTACATGCGCAAGGCCAATGACAACCTGCTGCTGCTGGCCCAGATCGAATCCAAGGACGCGGTGCCCCATGCCGCTGATATCGCCCGGGTCGACGGCATCGACATGGTGTTCATCGGCCCCAACGACCTCGCCGGCTCGATCGGCCTGCTGGAGGAACTGCACGACCCGAAGGTACAGGCGCTGGTGAAGCAGATCGAGGACGCGGTGCGGCCGACCGGCAAGCCGCTCGGCACCGTGCCCAGCTCGGCCTCGACCTGGGCCGAGCTGTTCGACCGCGACTACCGCATGGTGACCGGCGGCGGCGACGTGCCCTATCTGCGCCAGGCGGCTTCGGAGTCGGTGGCGGCGTACACGGCCTATCGCGAGGGCGCCGGCAAGGGCACCAAGGGCGGCGGCTACTGACGGGAAGCGGGGGCGCTACTTCAGCGCCCCCGCGGTCAGGCCGCTGACGATCCGGCGCTGCAGCAGGGCGAAGACGATCAGGATCGGCGTCACATAGATCGCCGCATAGGTCATGATCCCGCCCCAGTCATTGGTGTTCGGGCCCATGAAGGCGGACAGGCCGACGGTCGCGGTCTGCAGGTTTTCCGCTGAGATCAGCGAGCGCGAATAGACGTATTCGCCGAAGGATTGCAGGAAGATCAGCACCGAGACGACCAGGATGCCGTTGCGGGCCAGCGGGATCATGATCTTCAGGAAGGCGCCGATGCGCGAGGCGCCGTCGACCCGCGCCGCATCCTCCAGCTCGCGCGGCACCTGCAGGAAGGTCGACCGGCACAGCACGATGTACAGCGGCAGCACTTTGGCGGTCTGCGCCAGCACCACGGCGAAGCGCGGGGTCTCCAAGAGGCCGACCTGGTTGAAGGCGACGAAGATCGGCGTGACCATCAGCGACGGCGGCAGCACCTGCAGCATCAGCACCAGGAACAGGGCCACCGCGGTCCAGGCATTGCGGTGGCGCGACAGGGCATAGGCGGCGCCGGTGCCGATCAGCGTCGCCACCGCCGTGGTGCCGACCGCGATCAGCAGCGAGTTCCACAGGTACCGGTCCATCGCGTGCTCGACGAAGATCTTGCCGAACTGCCATTGCGGGTCGCTCGGCCAGAAGCTCGGCGGGAAGCGGAAGATCTCGGTGCCCGATTTCAGCGCGGTGACGTACATCCAGTACAGCGGGAACAGGTAGATGCCTGCGAACACCAAGGCCAGGGCGAGCAGGACGAAGGGCTTGACCGATCCGCCGCGCCTCATGCCCGCTGCTCCTGCCCGGTCGAGCGGACATAGAGCGCCGCGACCAGGATCACCACCGCGATCATCAGCACGGCGACGACGCTGCCGGCCGAGATCTCATAGGTCTGGAACGACATCTGCCAGGACCAGTATTGCGCGACGTTGGAGGCGTTGGCCGGGCCGCCCTGGGTCAGCGCCGCGATCAGGTCGAATTGCTGCAGCGTGAAGATGATGCCCAGCGCCACCACGGCACCGAGGGTCGACCGCATCATCGGCAGGGTGATGTGCAGGAAGCGCCTTCCGGCCCGGGCGCCGTCGATCTCCGCCGCCTCGTACAGGTCGCGCGGGATCGCCGCCAGCCCGACCGACAGCAGGATCATGTTGAATGGGATGCCCAGCCAGATGTTGGCGATGATCACGGCGAACAGCGCGACACCGGGGTCGGACAGCCAGAAGATCTTGCCACCGGTCAAATGCAGGCTGGTCAGGGCATAGTTCAGCACGCCGAAATCGCCGGCGAAGATCCATTTCCAGATCGCGCCGACCACCAACGCCGGCATGATCCAGCCGGCCAGGAACAGGCCGCGGATATAGGTCGCGCCGGGGAAAGGCTGCTGGAAGAACAGCGCCAGGCCGAAGCCGATGGCGAGCTGGAAGGTGATCGACAGCACCACGAAGATCACCGTGTTCTTCAGGATCTGCAGCGCCTCCGGCCGGCTGAACACGTCGCGGTAATTGTCCAGCCCGGCGAAGGGCCGGTCGAAGGACGCCAGCGAGAACATGTCGACCTGCTGCAGCGACATCACCAGGGTGTACAGCAGCGGGAACGCGGCGAAGACCAGGAGATAGCCGACCGCCGCCAGCACCAGCACGACATCGAAGCCGCTGCCGTCCCGCAGGGTGCGCAGCAGGGGCAGGCGTCTCCAGCTTCGGTCGTGGTCAGCGTCCCGAGTCCCCACTGCGCGAGGGGGACTCGTTGCTGCCGCGATGGTGCCGCCCTTTCTCACTTCTTCAGCACGCGGTCGATCGTCGTCTGCGCCGTCTGCAGCGCGGTCTTCGGGTCCGACTGATGGGTCAGGGCCGACTGGATCGCGGTCTGGATCGCCTTGGAGATCTTCGGCCAGTCCGGGTTCGGGCCGCGCGGCCGGGCGGTCTGCATCTGCTCGGTGAACACGGCATAGGCCTTGGGCCATTGCGGCGCGTCGGCCTTGGCGTTCTGGATCGGCGGCAGCAGGCCGAACTCGTTCCAGATCCTGTGGTTCTGGGCATAGATGTATTCGAGCAGCATGAACGCCTCCTGCGGGTGCTTGGAGGTCTTGAAGATCGCGTTGTTGAAGTCGCCCAGCGCCGAGGCGCGCGGGCTGCCGTCCTTCTCCACCGGCAGCAGGGCGACCCGCCAGTCGAACTTCGCCTCCTTGGCCATGCGCGGCAGCTCCCACGGGCCGGAAATGGCCATGGCGGCGTTGCCGGCGTTGAAGGTGCCGGTCGAATCGTTCTGGCTGCGGATCAGCGTGTCGGGCGACGCCAGCTTCTCGTCCAAGAGCTTCTGCCAGAACTCCAGCGCCCGAATTGCGCCGTCGCCGCCGATACTGTCGTAGTCGGACCCGGCGGTCTGGGCGAAGGGCAGGAACTGGAAGGTGCCTTCCTCCGACCCGATGGCGGAGAAGGCCAGGCCATAGACGTTCTTTGCCGGGTCGGTCAGCGTTTTTGCCGCCTGGTACAGCTGGTCCCAGGTCTGCGGTGCCTTGTCGGGGTCGAGGCCCGCCGCCTTGAACATGTCGGCGTTGTAGTAGAGGGCCAGGGTGTTGGAGGCGCGCGGGATGGCATACAGCTCGCCATCCCACGTCGCCGAGTTGCGCGGCCCGGGATAGAAGGCATCGGCCTTGATCACCTGCGACTGCGCCACGAGGGGCGACAGGTCCAGCAAGACTCCGCGTGACGAGAACATCGCCGTTTCCGGGTTGTCGATGCCGATGATATCGGGGGCGGAGCCGGCGGCGTAGGCGCGCATCACGTCGTTCACCACATCGGCGAAGTTGACGTGCTTGATGTTGACGGTGATGTCGGGGTGCTGGGCCGCGAACTCCTTGGCCAGTACATAGGTGAACTCGCCCTCGTCGTCATGGGTCCAGACCTCCAGCGTCACCGGTTCGGCCCGGGCGAGGATCGGGAAGGCCAGAAGGGCGGCGGTTCCCAACAAAAGTCGCAGGGTCCTGGACATGAGCTTCCTCCACTGTTGATTGATTGCTTGACCCTTACTGCGGATTGGCGATGAACCCCCCGCCGCGGCAGCGCTGGAGATGGCGCAGGCCTTCGACTTGGCCGGTCATCTCCAGATCGCCGCGATAGACCGGGTCGTGCCAGCCCTCGATGTCGATCGATCCCCGGAAGCCGCCCAACCGCAGCTCGGTGATCACCCGGGTCCAGTCGGTGTCGCCGAAGCCGGGGGTGCGGTGGAAGGCGAAGGGCACGCGGCCATGCACGCCGTGCTCCTTGACCACATCCCAGCGCACCGTCGCGTCCTTGCCGTGGACGTGGAAGATCTTTGGCGCCCAGCGGCGGATCTGCGGCACCGGGTCGATCAGGTAGTACAGCTGGTGGCAGGGCTCCCATTCCAGGCCCAGATTGTCGTCCGGCAGGGCGTCGAACATCAGCTCCCAGGCCGCCGGGTTGTGGGCGATGTTCCAGTCGCCGGTCTTCCAGCTGCCCTCCATCGGGCAGTTCTCGAAGGCCAGGCGCACGCCCTTGTCGGCCGCCCGCTTCGCCAGCCGGCCGAACACCTCCTTGAAGCGCGGCAGGCTCTCTTCCAGCGGCTTGCCGCGCACCCGGCCGGTGAAGCCGGAAACGACATCGGTGCCGAACAGGTGGGCGTGGTCGATCATCGCTTCCCAGCCGGCCAAGGTCTCGCGGTCCAGCGCCTGGTCCTCCAGCGGGTTGCCGAAGATGCCGAGCGCCCCGATGGTGACGCCGCTGTCGCCGATCGCCTCGCGGATCTGGCCGGCCAGGCGCGGGATGTCCTTGCCGCCCAGCGTCTGCCAGAAGAACGGCTCGATGCTCTCGAAGCCGTGGGCGATGATCTGCCTGACATAGCCGGCGGGGTCCTCGGCATTGGCCCGGACCATGGTGCCGATGCGGATGTCCTGATGCCCGGTTCGCGCGGGCGGGGTCTGTTGGGTGCTCATGCTTCCTCGGTGGTCGGGATGGCCACGCGGCGGCCCTGGCGCGCGCTGTCGATCGCGGCGAAGACCATGGCGAGGCTGTGGATGTTCTGGTGGCCGACGGTTTCGGGTTCGGTGCCGGCGCGGACCGCGTCGACGAAATCGCGCATGACCCCGAGATGGCCGCCAACCCGGTCGGCCGGGTCCAGCGGCGGCACCGCGATCGCTGCGGGGGCGAAGAACAGGCCGTCGCGCTGGTCCGTCGCCACCTCGGCCCGGAACTCCTCGGCGCCGTCCCAGCTCAGGCTGCCCTTGGTGCCGGTCAGGCGCCAGGCGCTCTCCCAGCT
>NZ_JBYRFX010000448.1:0-7512 GCF_057815775.1 Inquilinus sp. | reverse complement strand
CAGCCGCGCATGGCTGTAGTGGTCGGCGAAGGTCTCGGCGCGCAGCCGCACCTTCGGACCATCGAACGTGCTTGCGGCGGTCCGAAATCCGCCTCTCGGGTCCTCACGCGGGCCGCCGTATTCGCCAGCGTCGGCCAGGCTGTTGGGCTCGTAGTTGGCCCGGCCCTTCGGCACCTGCATCTGCATGTGCCCGTCGCGCTGCATGTTCTGGAAGGGGCAACCCTTGGCCTGGTTGATCGGCAGCTGGTGGAAGTTGACGCTGCCCAGGCGGGACAGCTGGGTGTCCTGGTACGAGAACAGCCGGCCCTGCAGCAGCGGGTCCTCCGACACGTCGATGCCCGGCGGGATGTTGGTCGGCAGGAAGGCGGACTGTTCGGTTTCGGCGAAGAAGTTGTCCGGGTTCCGGTTCAGCACCATGCGGCCGACGATGCGGATCGGCACCATTTCCTCCGGGATCACCTTGGTCGCATCCAGGATGTCGAAAGGCAGCGCGTCGGCTTCCGCCTGGCTCAGCAGCTGCACGCCGAATTCCCATTCCGGGAAGTCGCCGGCGGCGATGGCGTCGTGCAGATCGCGGCGGTGATAATCCGGATCGGCGCCGGCGATCTTGACCGCCTCGTCCCACAGGGTGGATTGCAGGCCGAGCTTCGGCCGCCAATGGAATTTGACGAAGGTCGCCTCGTCCTTGTCATTCAGCAGCCGGAAGGTGTTGACGCCGAAGCCTTCCATCATGCGCAGCGACCGCGGGATCGCCCGGTCGGACATCGCCCACATGATCATGTGGGTCGCCTCGGGCATCAGCCCGACGAAATCCCAGAAGGTGTCATGGGCGCTGGCCGCCTGGGGAAAGCCGCGATCGGCCTCCATCTTCACGGCATGGATCAGGTCCGGGAACTTGATCGCGTCCTGGATGAAGAACACCGGGATGTTGTTGCCGACCAAATCCCAGTTGCCCTCCTTGGTGTACAGCTTGACCGCGAAGCCGCGCACGTCGCGCGGGGTGTCGACCGAACCGGCGCCGCCGGCGACGGTCGAGAACCGCGCGAACACTTCGGTCTTCGCGCCGACCTCGGTCAGCACCTTGGCGCGGGTGTATTGGGCAAGCGATTCCGTCAGTTCGAAGGTGCCGTGCGCCGCCGAGCCTCGAGCATGCACGATCCGCTCCGGGATGCGCTCGTGGTCGAAATGCTGGATCTTCTCGCGCAGCACGAAGTCTTCCAGCAGGGCCGGGCCGCGACGGCCGGCCTTGAGGGAGTTCTTGTCGTCGCTGATCGGGACGCCATGGTTCGTGGTCAGGCGTTCGCGCGGGTCCGACGCGGTCTGGTGCAACTCGCCGCCCTGCCCCACCTCGGTCCCGGATGGGGGTGACTTCGATCGCTTCGGGCTGGCCATGGCGCGATATCCTTCTGGGGCTGGCGGCTGTGCTGGCTGGGACGTCGGGCTGGCAACGCAGCCCCTCCCTGTCAACCGGACGGCGGACCGACCCGTTCCTGAACGAAGGGAGATATGTGTGAGGCCGGGTGCGCTCCGGCAGGCTCTCAGGCGGTTTCCGTCCGCTGCCGGGCCACGGCATCCGCCCCGATCACCAGCCCGCGGCGCCAGGACCGCGGGTCGGTGCCGAAGCCATCGAATCCGGCCCAGCCATCGTCGGTCCGTTCATAGACCGACCGCCCCGAGGCCAGGACGAGGCTCATCCCGGCCGCGACATCCCAGACATTCGGCTGTTCGAACCGCGCCACCTCCAGCAGCCCGGCGGCGACGAAGGCGCATTCGATTGCGGCGGAGCCGGTCTTGCGGGTCTCCCACGGAAACTCGGCGCCGCGGTCCAGATAGGGCTCTCCTGCCAGGCGCCGGCGCACGGCGGGGTTCGGACCGACCTCGAGCGCGGCGCCGTCGAAGCTCAGCGGTCCGCCGTTATAGGCGTGATAGATCCCCGACCGCAGGGCATGGCTGGTCGAGCACCAGACGGCCCCGACGATGGGCCGCCCGTGATGCAGCACCCCGATCGCGGCGGCGAACAGCGGCAGGCCGTTGATGAAATTGGTGGTGCCGTCGATCGGGTCGACCGCCCAGACCGGGCTGTCCGGCGCGGCCGGCGCATCCGCCATTTCCTCGCCGATGATGCCGTGGTCGGGGAACAGCTCGCCCAGGCGCAGCCGGATCAGCGCTTCCACCCGCTGATCGACCTCCGACACCGGGTCGCGCAGCGATGCGGCATCGTCCGGCCCCGTTCCGGTCTTGTACTTCACGCTGAGTGTCCGCCCGAGCGCGCTGACGATCTCGGCCCCGGCCAGCCGGGCCAGTTCCACCGCGGTCTGCTCGATCTGCCGGAGTTCGTCCTCGGGCAAGGCGCCGGGGTGGCTCATGATGATACCTCCGGGATCAGCATGGTCGTCGGCGTGTCGACCGGCGTCACGATCAGCGTGGCCTCGCCGCCGGCGATGGCCTCGTCGTCGACATGGATCGGCTCGCCCTGCGGGTGGATCTCCACCCGGCGGGCCTTGATCCGCCGCAGCGGCGGTTCGGACGCGTCGGGGTCGTCGAGCCAGGCCAGCATCGCCTTGCGCCGGTCGACCGGAAGATAGGCCAGCACCAGGGATGGGTCGCGCGCATCGGCCTCGGGCGCCAGCGTCAGGTTCGGGCCGATCATCGGGATGTTCATGATCTCGACCATCAGCGCCGGCTCGGTGATCCGCTTGCCGTCGACCGACAGGCTGGCCTGGACGGGCTTGCCCTCCGCCACGATCCGCCGCAGCGCGGCCCGCCTGCCGTCGCGCTGGTCGGTGCCGTGCGTCTTGTCGCCGGCATCTCGCTCGATCGCGGCGGCAATGGGGCCGACACCGACGGATTCGATGAAATTGCGGGACCATTCCGGCCCTTCGATGAACCCGACATGGAACGGGACTTTGGCCGCATCGGCCAGGCCGGCCACGATGTGCCGGGGCTCCTGGAAGGTCTTGAGCGAGCGGGCGATGTTGTTCGAACTGCCGGTGGGCAGGATGGCAATGCGATGCGGCCGGCCGTGCAGCCGCCGCACGATCTCGGCGACCGTGCCGTCGCCGCCGGCGACGACCACGAGGTCGTGTGGATCCTCCAGCGCCTCATCGAATCGTTCGTCCCGGGTCGAGCAATGGACGGGCTCGAAGCCGGACATCTCCAGCAGGCGGACCAGCCTGCCCCGCGTCCAGTCACCGTCTCCGGAATTCGGATTGTGGAACAGTGACACATTCATCAGGACCGCCTTTCCGCCCAGGGCCGGCGCGTCGGGACGCGCTTGTGAAAGGCCAACGGCGCCCGCCGTGCGCCGGTTCCCTTCGGTCCGTCCCGTCGGCCCCATACCTTGGTATGGGGCGACCACACCAACGCTGGGCGTTGGCACACCAATGGGCAATGGAGCGGCCGGCCTATCGGGCGCTATCCTGGACACCGACATGGCGGCAAGCCCGATATCGAACGGCAGCGTGCCAACCGTCAGGAGGGGATGATGCAGTTCACGGCGATCGTATCCGGCCTTGCCACACTGGGCCTGGTTCTGGTGCTGGGCTTCTCGATCGCGTGCGACGCCGCGAACGGCCCGATCGGAATGCAGGGCGGGGCGGTCCACCTGATTCATCGCTGATCCGGCCAGACCTGGACGGGTGGAAGGCCGCCCTTCCCCATTGCGAAGCGAAGCGTCGGATCCGGCATCATTCCCGCCCTCCGCACCACGGAGATGGGATATGCTCGGACCGATATTCGGAGTCCCAGCCATCGCGAGGATTGAATGCCCCAGCCGCTCCGAACATCCGGGCGTTCCGCGCTTGGATCCCTTGTCCTGATCGCAGCCATCGTCGGCGGCGGCGCGGCGGCCCTCGCCTATACGGCCGGGTGGTTCTCGCCCGAGCGCCTTTCGGGGGACAAGCTGGTGGCGGCCCTGGCGCCGCCCGGCGGCCCGGCGCTGGGCCATCGCCGCAACCACGCCAAGGGCATCTGCTTCACCGGCGTCTTCGAATCCAACGGGGCCGGCGCGGCGCTGTCGAAGGCCCAGGTCTTCGCCACCGGCCAGTACCCGGCGCTCGGGCGGTTCAACATCGGCAGCCCGAACCCGAGCGCGGCGGACGCCACGGTCCGCGTGCGGGGCCTGGGGCTGCAGATCTCGACGCCGGACGGGCAGCAATGGCGCACCGCCATGATCGACCCGCCCTTCTTCCCGGTCGCGACGCCGCAGGCCTTCTATGAGCTGCTGACCGCCTCCGGCAGCAAGGACCCGGACGCGATGAAGAACGTCGTCGCGGCGCATCCGGAAATCGCCGCCTTCGGTGCCTGGGCAAAGAGCGCGCCCTGGACGGAAAGCTACACCGAGGACAGCTTCAACAGCCTCAACAGCTTCGTCTTCACCGACGGTTCCGGCGCCGACCACACGGTGCGCTGGTCGTTGCGGCCGGCCGCGCAGCCGGTGGCGGTGCCGCCGGAGGAGCTGGCGAAGCGCGACCCCAATTTCCTGGAGCAGGACATCACCCAGCGTGTCGCCGCCGGGCCGCAGCGCTGGACCCTGGCGGTGACGGTCGCCAATCCGGGCGACCCGACCGCGGACCCGAGCAAGGCCTGGCCGGAAGATCGCCACACCGTCGAGGTCGGCACGCTGATCGTGCAGAAGATCGAGGCCGAGCAGGACGGCCCGTGCCGGGACGTCAACTTCGACCCCACCGTCCTGCCCGCCGGCATCCGGACCTCGGACGACCCGTTCCCCGCGGCGCGGTCGGCCGCCTACGCCAAGTCCTTTGACCTCCGCACGGCCGAACACGACGCCTATCCGGGAACCGCGACGGGAGCAAAGCCATGACCCGCGACCGCCGCCATTTCACCGCGTCCCAGCGCCTGCTGCACTGGCTGATGGCCATCTGCATCCTGGCCATGCTGTTCATCGGCGTGGGCATGGTGTCCACCGCCATGCCGAAATACCTGACGCTGGTGGCGATCCACAAGCCGCTCGGCATCGCCATCCTGGTGCTGGTGCTGATCCGGCTGGTGCTGCGGCTGCGCTACGGGGCGCCGGCGCTGCCGGCCGATTTGCCCGAGCCGATGAAGCTCGCCGCCTACCTCTCGCACATCGCGTTCTATCTGCTGATGATCGGCATGCCCTTGATCGGCTGGGGGATGCTTTCCGCCGCGGCCTACCCGATCGTGCTGTTCCCCGGCGTCACCCTGCCGCCGATCCTGCCGCAGAGCGCCAGCCTCCACGCGCTGCTGTGGGATGCGCATTTCTATCTGGCCTTCGCCTTCTTCGCGCTGATCCTGCTGCATGTCGCGGCGGCGCTGTTCCACGCCTTCGTGCGGCGTGACGGCGTGTTCGACGCGATGGCACCCGTGCCGACCCGCAACGGGGCCGCCGAGCGATAGGAGGCCCCGCCCCGGTCATCCCGCCTGCAGCAGGCGGGATGCGCCGACCGGCTGGGGCAGCTCGAGATTGGATCGGAAGCTGTCACCGAGATAGTCGGTGTCGATGAGCGAGCGCTTGCGGAGCTCCGGCAGCAGGCCGTTCAGCAGCAGGTCTTCCTGATCCGGATTGCCCAATCCGTGCAGTGAGATGACATCGAGTGCGCCGGCACGGAACCGCTCCTCCAGCGCATCGGCGAGCTGTTCCGGCGTGCCGGCAATCGACCAATGGCCGGTTTCCTGCGCCTGGATGATCAGCTCGCGCAGGGTCAGCCCCCGCTGCGCATAGCGCCGGAACACCTCCACCCGCCCACGCCGGCGATTGACGCTGTCGACCTCGGGCAGCAGGCCTGCCGGCAGCGGCCGGTCCAGCGGCAGATCCGACAGATCGATGTCGCCGCCCAGCATGTCGGCCAGCTTGATGCGGCCGAGCTGGTAGTCGATTTTCTCGTGCTTCTCACGCAGCCGGCGGGCGACATCGGCCTCGGACTCGCCGATGACGGAATGGAAGGAATTCATCACCAGCGGCAGGTTGCCGGTGCGCCCGAAGCCCCTCGCCTGCCGGCGCAGTTCCGTGACGAAGGCGACGGCCTCCTCCAGGGTCGGCTGCGAGGTGTAGACCACCTCGGCATGGCGCGCGCCCAGCGTGACGCCCTCGGCGGATTGGCCGGCCTGAAACAGCACCGGCCGGCCCTGCGGTGGCGGCGGGACGTTCAGCGGGCCCTGAACCTGGAAGTGCCGGCCGCGATAGTCGATCCGCCCCAGCTTGGCCGGATCCACACCGATCGCCCCGCTCTTGCCGCGCTGCGCCGCATCCGGGCGGTTGGCGTCGAACAGCGCGTTGACGATCTCGATGAACTCTTCGGCCCGGGCATAGCGCGTCGCCGGATTGGGCAGCGCGCCACCGCCGAAATTCTCCTCACCGACCGAGGAGGTCACGGCGTTCCAGGCCGCACGACCGCCGCTGACATGATCGAGCGTGCCGATCAGCCGCGCCAGGGTGTCGGGGTGGTGATAGGTGGTCGAGACGGTGGCGACCAGGCCGATCTGGGCCGTGACCTGGCTCAGGGCCGCCAGGGCGACGATCGGTTCCTGGGTTCCGGTCGTGCCGGACAGGCCGGCGGGATCCGCGTGCAGCAGATCCGCCGTGAACAGGCCGGTGATCTTTTCCGCCTCCGCCTTGCGGGCCAGCGCCGCGGCCCGGTGCGCCCCGGCCACCGGGCTGGTATCGTTGCCGGCGAAGACGAAGCTGCCGGCACCGACCAGCGTCTTGAGGCGGCGAGAATGAACGCCAGGCATGGGAAAGCTCCTGATCTGACTGTCTAATTCCGAAGGAGTGGCAGCAGCTGGTCGCCCTGCCGCCTGATCTCGGACAAATACGGCGTGTCCGAGAGCACGAAATGGGTGATGCCCAAATCCCGGTACTTGCGCAGCGACCCGGCGACATCCGCCGCCGACCCGACCAGCCAGGTGGTGCCGGCGCCGCCGCCGCCGAATTTGCCGGGCGCGGTGTAGAGGTTGTCGTCCAGCACCTCGCCCCGCGTATGGATGTCGAACAGGCGCTGCTGGCCCACCGCGATCGACTGCCGATGGTCATGCCAGCCGGCGCCCTTGATCCTGGCCATCTCCTCGACCTTCGCCCTGGCATCGGCCCAGGCCTGCTCCGTGGTGTCACGGACCAGCGTGGTGATGCGCAGCCCGAACTCCAGCGGCGGCAGGTTGCGGTCGAGATCCCGGCTCAGCGCCTTGAGGCGATCGATCCGTTCGCGGACGCCATCCAACGGCTCGCCCCAGAACAGCTGGACATCGGCTTCGGTGGCGGAAACCCGCTCCGCCGCATCCGAGGCTCCACCAAAATAGAGTTTTGGGTGCAGGCGCTCGCCGCTGGCGTTCAAGCGCGGGTTGACCGTGGATTCTGACACTTGAAAATGCTGGCCGGCAAAGGTGACGTTCTCTTCCGTCCAAAGCTTGCGGATAAGGCGCATGAATTCCTTGGTGCGGGCATAACGATGTGCCTGGTCGCCTTCACTGTCGCCATAGGCCGCCAGCTTGTCCTGACCGGAAACGATGTTGATCCGCACACGACCGCCGCTGAGA
>NZ_JBYRFX010000447.1:0-5723 GCF_057815775.1 Inquilinus sp. | reverse complement strand
AGGGCGCACGGTGTTGATTCAGCTCGAGTTCAGGACGTTGGCGCGTCACCTGGACACGAACGGAGCAACACCGTGCGGCATCACAATAGCGTGTTCCACGATCTGCTGAAGCGGGTTCCGTGGAGTGAATTTGACCGGTTGGTCGAAGCGCATGAGGCGGATCGTCGGATACGGCGTCTGCCGACCAAGAGCCAATTCATCGCGTTGCTGTATGGCCAGTTGTCCGGTGCGGTGAGCCTGCGGGAGATCGTGTCCGGGCTGGAGAGCCAAGCGGCCCGGCTCTATCATGTCGGCGGCCGTCCGGTACCGCGCTCGACCCTGGCTGATGCCAATGCGCTGCGCCCGAGTGCGGTGTTCGGCAAGCTGTTCGAGGCCATGGTCGGCCAAGCCCGGCGCGGTCTGCGCCGGACGGTGGCCGAAGCCACCTATCTGATCGATGCGACGACACTGCCGCTGAGTGGCTCTGGATCCGACTGGGCCCGGTTCTCGACCCAGGCCTGCGGCGCTAAGCTGCATGTCGTCTATGACCCTGATGCAGACCGGCCGATCTACACAGCGGTGACCGCGGCCCGCGTCAACGACATCACCGCCGCCCACGCCATGCCGATCGAGGCCGGCGCGACCTACGTCTTCGACCTCGGCTACTACGACTACGGCTGGTGGGCGAGGATGGACGCCGCCGGCTGCCGCATCGTCACCCGCTTCAAGTCCAACACGCCCCTGACCGTCACCGCCGAGCTGACGGTGCCCGAAGGCGCTCCCGACATCCTCTCCGACCGGATCGGCCTCTTGCCCCAACGCCAGGCCAAAAGCCGCCGGAACCCCTTCTGCGATCCCGTCCGCCCCGTCCGCGAGGTCTGCATCCGCATCCCCACCGGCAAGGTGCTGCGCCTGTTCTGCAACGACCTCGACGCCTCCGCCCAGGAAATCGCCGATCTCTACAAGCGTCGCTGGGCCATTGAGCTGTTCTTCCGATGGGTCAAGCAGACCCTCAGGATCCGCCACTTCCTCGGCACCTCCGAGAATGCCGTGCGCATCCAGATCGCCGTCGCCCTCATCGCCTTCCTGCTCCTCCGCATGGCTCAGGCCGCTCAGAACACCGTCCGCACACCACTCGCCTTCGCACGGCTCGTCCGCCTCAACCTCATGCATCGCAGACGCATCGATCGCCTGATCGGAGACGGACTCCCATCCCCCTCCGACCCAAGGCAAATCGCTCTCTTCTGATCTCTATCCCTCAACCGGACACCAGTGGTTCAAGTCCGGGCATGACAGTTGTGGGGAAGGCATACAATTCCCCGCAGTGCTTGCGCCGATCCGGCCCGCTCAATGGGCCAGGATGTTGACCAGCCGGCCGAACGGGTCGCGGACATAGAAGCGGCGCACGCCCCAGGGTTCGTCGGCCGGGCCGTACTCGATCGGCAACCCTAGCTCCAGGGCACGGCGGTGGACGGCATCGACGTCGTCGACCTCGATCGACAAATCCGGCACCGGCGTGCCGGAGCCGCCTTCGGTCGCGATGCTGACCTGCGGCGCCATCGATTCCTCCGAGGCGAAGGTCAGGATCCAGCCATGGTCCATGACCAGGCGCAGGCCCAGCAGGTCGCCGTAGAAGGCCTGGGCCTTGCCGACATCGGCGGTCGCGATGTTGGCGATGATCCGCTTCACGGCCATGACTTCTCCTCCCGATCTGTTGGCATCAGCTTGCCACGGCCGGCCGCCGGCCCTCCAGCAGGTCGCGCTGCCGCGCCAGGGCCGCGGTAATGAATTCGGTGAAGGCGCTGACCCGGGCGGTGCGGCGCAGATCCTCATGCGTCAGCACCCACAGCGCGGTGTCGGCGGGGGCGGTCGGCATCGGCACGCGCACCAGCCCGCCGATGGTGTCGCCGAGATAGCAGGGCAGGGCGGCCAGCCCTAGCCCGGCCTGAGTGGCGCGGCACATCCCGACCAGTGAATCCGCCCGCAGCGCGACTGCCGCATCGGGCACCGCCTGGCGCATCCAGCGGGCGACGGCGGTGCCGGCCAGGCTGTCATCGGGCACCACCCAGCCATGGCTCGGGCAACCCACGGCGGCGTAGACGGCGAAGGCGATGCCGGCGACCCGGCGGCCGACCAGGGTCTCCGGCGGGTCCGGCGCGGTCCGGACGGCGACGTCGGCGTCGCGCCGGGTCAAATTGGCCAGCAGGTTGGCGGTGGTGATCTCGATCGCGATGCCGGGATGCAGGTCGCGGAACTGGGCCAGCAGCGGCGGCAGGATCGACCCCATCAGCGTGTCGGCGGTGGCGACCCGCAGGGTGCCGTCCAGGCGAAGATCCTGCCCGGCCAGCCGGCGTTCCAGCGTCTCCACCGTCGCCGCCATGCCGCGGGCGGCGGCCACCAGCTCCTCGCCGCCGGCGGTCAGGGCATAGCCGCCGGGCAGGCGGTCGAACAGCCGTAGGCCGAGCCGCTGCTCGAACCCGCCGATCCGGCGCAGCACCGTGGTGTGGTTGACGCCCAGCCGCCGCGCGGCCGCGGCCAGCGACCCGGTGTCGGCGACCGCCAGCACGGTGTGCAAATCTTCCCAGTCGAGGCGGCCGGCCATGGCGCTGCCTTGTGCGTGGATGCAGGAGATATCTGCAATATCACAGATCGAACTGCATTCTCGCACGGATCATCTGAAGGGGCAGCGGCGGGATGGTCCCGCCCGGGAGACCGCAGATGACACCGATCCAGCTCTACACCTACCAGACGCCGAACGGGCACAAGGCCTCGATCATGCTCGAGGAGACGGGCCTGCCCTATGAGGTGCACGTCATCGACATCGAGACGGGCGACCAGCATGCGCCGGCCTTCCTGGCGCTGAACCCGAACAACAAGATCCCCGTCATCACCGACCCCGACCGCGGCCGCACCGTGTTCGAAAGCGGGGCGATCCTGCCCTACCTCGCCGAACGCTCCGGCAAGCTGCTGCCGGCCGATGCCGACGAAAGGCTGACCGCGCTGCAATGGAGCCTGTTCCAGGCCGCCCATCTCGGCCCGGCGCTGGGCCAGCTGTGGAACTACAAGCTCTTCGTATCGGAGAAGCTCCCCACCGTCATCGGCCGCTTCGAGAAGGAAACGGCGCGCGTGTTCGGGGTGCTGGACGGCGTGCTCGGCCGGCGCAGTCATCTCGCCGGCGAGGCCTATGGCATCGCCGACATCATGAGCTGGCCCTGGATCCATGCCGGGCTGACCAAGATCGGCGTCGATCTCGGCGACCGCCCGAACCTGCGGCGCTGGTACGACGCCATCGCCGCCCGGCCGGCGGTGCAGCGCGGCCTGCGCGTCCCGGCCCTGGCCGATCATCATTGACCGGACGGCCGATCGGAGAATCCTCCATGGAAACGCTCTTCGTCCCGGTCGCGCTGCTGGCCGGCGTCGCCGTCATCAAGCTGGTCTGAGGGAGGCCCGGATGTCGTCTTCGCTCGCCTGGGCGATGCTGGTGCTGTCAGGCATTGCCGATGTGGTCTGGGCGGTGACCACCAAACTGTCCGCCGGCTACAGCCGGATCGGCTGGACGGCAGCGTCGGTGGTCGCGCTGGTGATCTTCCTCGGCCTGCTCACCCAGGCGCTGAAGGTGCTGCCGCTCGGCACCGCCTATGCCGTGTGGACCGGCATCGGCGCCGTCGGCTCGGTCGGGGCCGGGCTGCTGGTCTTCGGTGAAATGCTGGGCCCGGGCCGGTTGGTGGCCATCCTGGTGGTGCTGGGAGGGGTGGCGGCGCTGAAGATCCTGCCGTCGTGAGAGCTGCGGCACTTACCAGAAGCGCGTCTCGGTCTCGTCGCTCTGGATGAAGATGGCGCTGCGGCCGTGGCCGACCTGCCGCAGGCCGATGTCGCGCAGCTGATACTCGGTCAGCTCCGACAGGTGCCTCTGGTCCTGGCGGATACGCCGGGACTGCGCCATCGCGACACCAAGGGCGACGACAGCGGCCCGGATGCGATGGAGGAAGGACCGGGGCCGTGCCGGCAGGCGCAGGACGGCCTGGTCGCGGGAGAGCGGTCGTGTGGTGGGAAACGTCATGGTTTGTCTCCAAACCCCTTCTGCCTCGAAGCGGTCCGGCACCGGCGATGCTTGGCCTCGTGCCGTCCGTCTTCAGGGCGCCAATCTCGCGGCGGCCGGTTGCGCGGCGATGTCGGCGAGGGTGGAGACGGGCTACCGGTGAAACCGTTTTCCAGCCTGGTTTCACGGAACCGTCGCGGTGGTGAAGGGTTGGGCCGGCCGGCCCCGTCACATCCCGCCGCGGGCGCAGATGGCATGGACCAGCCGATCGAGAATCGCGTCGAGGTCGTCGCCGGCCTGCACGATCGGGATCGCCCAGTCGCAGCCCGACAGTGCGAAAAAGCCCTGCCAATCGGGCCAGGCACGAAGTTCCGCCAAGCCATAGGACCGCGACCCGCCCCGTTCGGCATGGCCGCCGCCGATCGACTCGCCCAGGCAGAAGGGGGCGGGATCGAAGGGGTACAGATACACGCCGTAGACGTGATGGGCCGGGTCCTCCGCCGTCGGTGCCCGGTTGTGATAGCCGACCCGCAGCACATGCCGGCGCAGCTGCTCGCCGGACATCGGCGTCGACCCCCGGTACAGCGTGACGGCATCGATCGCCCCGATCCCGGCCCAGCGCACCGCCGCCGCGTCATAGGTCAGGGCCTTGAACATGGCGGGATAGGCGAGGGCGTCGAAGCCCTCCTGCCGATACACCTTTTCGGCTTTGAACAGGCGGAACTCGCCCGCCGCGAACCCACCCGCCGTGAACTCGATCGCCAGCTGCCATTGCTCGTCCGGCACCACCCGGCGGATCGTCGGCACGGTCATCGGACCGCACCCGCCGCATCCGATTCGCCGACGATCGAGCCGGGGCAGGGGGTGTCGTGCATAAGCTCGCCTCGCTTCGATCCCCAAGCCTCGCCGTTCCCTGCAGTGAAGACAAGATGGGCAGCCGCGGTCGATTCAATTTGCTAGACGGGCGTCATCGCCTGGTCGCACGCTCAGGCTGCATTTCAGGGGCGGAATTATGGACGAGACCGCGGACGCTGGGCCGATCGATGTCGCCCCGTCGATTTTCCAGAGCAACCTGCCGCTCGAGACCAAGCTGGAACGTGCCCGGACGGAACTGCTCGACCTCTCGGCGCGCAACCGGCTCCTGAATATCCCGCGATCGTCCAAGAGCGCCAGGACGCTCGAAGTCGTCGACGAGAAATCGACCGAGGTCTTTCGCCTTCTGGTGAAGGACGGCCGGACCTTCACCTTTGTCGCGGGCCGGGCTTCGGAACCGGCTGAACCCCCGCCTGGATCCCAGGTACAGGGCGATGGGGCAGATGCTGCGGATGCCGAAGAGATTGCCGAACTCGCGCAGCCCGACGACGAGACGGTCGATGAACGCGGGGTCCTGAACCGGCATTCGGACACCAGGCTGCAGACGCGCCTGACCTCGAAGGGGCTGCAGAAACGGCTGCTGGATCTCTATTTCGACGCCCGGACGTTGGAGGAAGAGCAGGGCGTCAATATCCTGTTCCTGGCGATCGGCACGCTTAAGTGGATCGATCCGAACAACGCCACGGCCGTGCGCTACGCCCCGCTTGTCCTTGTGCCCGTCGAGCTTGAGCGGGGAATGCGGCGGAGAAGTTCAAGCTTCGCGTGAGACAGGAAGACTTCGCCGCCAACCTTTCCCTCGAGGCCTATCTCGACCGAGTACACGGTCTGAAGG
>NZ_JBYRFX010000446.1:0-1690 GCF_057815775.1 Inquilinus sp. | reverse complement strand
GCGGAAGCGGATGCGACCCGCGCCGCGGCGGAAGCCGGCCTCGTCGAGCAGCTGCTCGGCCTTGGCGAAGTCATGGTCGTAGGGTGACGGACTGGGGTCGTGGAAGGCGCGCAAGCCCGGTGCGATGGGAGAGGCGCAAGGTTCGGCATTACCGAAGAAGGCGATGCGCGCGATCTGCGCCCGGTCGATCGCATGCGCCACCGCCTGGCGTACCTTCAGGTGACAGAAATACTCGTTGTCGAGGTTGAACTCGAGCTTGGTGACGTTGAAGGAGTAGCTGTTCCCCTTGGTCTCGAAGCGCAGCTCCGGATGACGGCGCAGCCGCTCCACATCGGCAAGTCCGACCGGCGTGCGGTAACCGAGATCCACCTGCCCGGTTTCGAAGGCTGCAGAGCGCGCCGCGGCATCGGGGATGAAGCGGATGATGAGCTGGTCGAGATAGGGCTTGGGCGAGCCCCAGTAATTCGGATTGCGCTCATAGATCACATGGCTGCCGCGCACCCATTCCTTGAACAGGAAGGGGCCGGTGCCGATGGGGGCCGCATTGTTCGGGTTGGCGGCCGCATCGGTGCCCTCGTAGAGGTGCTTCGGCAGGATGGGCGTCTCGGCACCCGCAAGTGCCTTGATCAGGTAGGGCGCCGGCTTGGCTAGGTGCAACTCCGCCGTCAGCGGGTCGGGGACCAGCACTTCGGTCAGGTTGGCAAAGGTGCTGCGGCCACGCGGATGCACCCGCTTCAGCAGGAGCAGGGAGAAAGCGACGTCGGCGGAGGTGAAATCCTTCCCATCATGCCATTTCACGCCGGGGCGAAGCTTGAAGACGTAGCGGAGCCCGTCTGGCGAGACGCTCCATTCCGTCGCCAATTCAGGCAGGGGGTTCAGGTCGAAATCATACTGCAGCAGCCCTTCCGTCACCTTGCCGGAGACGCTGAGCGCCGGGGTGACGACAGTCGTGGCGGAAACGAGCGCCGTTGGTTCGCTGGACAGCGCGATGGTCAGGGTGCCGCCACGGCGCGGTTCGGCGCGCAACCCGTCCGGCGCGAGGGCGAGGGCGGAGGCTCCGAGCAGGGCGAAGCGGCGGGTGATGGGCTGGCCGGATGACGTTTGCCGACCGGTTCCGGGGATGAAGTGCATCTGGTCCATTCTTCTTAAGCTCGTCGATGGCGGCGTGCGGCAGAGGGCTCCGGGGAGCTCGGCGCGGCGGCCGAACACCGGTTGCAAAGAGCGAGGCCCGGAGCGGCCGGGAGTGCGTGCCTGGGCCCGTACCGTGTGAACGGCCGGTCGTTGACCATTCCTTGCGGCGCAAGCTAACCCACCACACATTTTCGTCAATGTAGAAACCCAACTTAAACGATCTTGTATCGTTATTTTCAGGCGCGATACGCTACGGTGATACAGCCGTCCGCTCTCTACACCTGTAAGCACCTGGCCGAGAGGGTTACGACCCATCGTCGTCATTTCGGTCAATGCGAATGCCAGAAGGTTGGACCGGACGAGGCCAATATCGCCCCGGCTGACACCAGCGATGTGCCCGGATGCGACGCCGACAGCGGGCTAGTGCACTGACCCAGACGGAGGATTCACAGCGAGGCGCTGCGGTGGAATTCTCCGGGCATGGCCCAGACCGTCAGCGTCATCGTTGGATTTGGGGATCGCACCCGTCTCGCTGCGATCCTTGGTGACCGGAACCGTC
>NZ_JBYRFX010000445.1:0-4232 GCF_057815775.1 Inquilinus sp. | reverse complement strand
TGGCCCTGGCCCGGCGCCGCCCGCCACCAGGTTGCCGATGCAGATCACCGGCACCGGCGCCCGCTGTGGCGTCACCCACGCCCGGCGCAGCCGCGACGCGGCGTCGTACAGGGCGCCGGCGGGCGCCAGCAGCCGGGCCGCCGCCGTGGCTTCCGGGCGATACCAGAAGCCGGGGGTCTTCATGCCCCGCCGGTCCTCATGCCAGGATCGGGGTGATCAGCGGCTCCAGCGTCGCCATCACGGTGGAGACCACGCCACGGTTGCGCTGGGCCACGGCAGCGGCGGCGCGGGCCATGCGGCGGCGCTCCGGCGCGTCGTCCAGCAGCCGGGTCACGGCCGCGGTCAGCGCCGCGGCGTCGCCCACCGGCATCGCGCCGCGGGCCTGGGCCAGCTGGGCCGTGATATCGGGGAAGTTGGTCATGTGCGGGCCATAGACCAGGGCGGCGCCCAGCTGCGCCGCCTCGATCGGGTTGTGCCCGCCGAACGGCACCAGCGATCCGCCGATGAAGGCGATCGGGCAGACCCGCAGCCAGATGCCCATCTCGCCGATGGTGTCGGCGACCAGGATGTCGGTGTCGGCGCCGGGCAGCGGCGTCTCGCTGCGCCGGCTGCCGCGCAGGCCGGCCGCCGTGACCATCGCCGCGATCTCAGGCCCGCGGTCGGGGTGCCGCGCTGCCAGGATGGTCAGCAGGCCGGGCCGCTTCGCCGCCAGCGCCTTGTGCGCCTCGATGATCTGCTCTTCCTCGCCGGCATGGGTGCTGGCCGCCAGCCAGACCGGGCGGCGGCCGACCGCGGCGCGCATCGCCGCCAGCTCCTCGAGGTCGGCCTCCGGCGGGTCGGAGGAGAATTTGAGGTTGCCGACCGTGCCGACGCCGCGCGCGCCCAGGGCGCGGAAATTGCGGGCCGACCGCTCGTCCCAGGGCAGGATGACGCGGAAGATGCCCAGCAGGCGGCGGATCAGCCGCGGCAGCCGGCGCCAGCGCCGGAACGACCGCTCCGACATCCGGGCGTTGACCAGGGCGATCGGCAGGCCGCGCGTCTCCATCTCGGTCAGCATGTTCGGCCAGATCTCGGATTCGACCCAGATCGCCAGGTCCGGCTTCCAATGGTCGAGGAAGCGGCGGACATAGGCCATGCGGTCCATGACGGCGAACTGGTGCACGGCACGCTCGGGCAGCCGCTCGGCCACCAGCCGGGCCGAGGTCACGGTGCCGGTGGTGACCAGCACCGAGATTCGGGGATCACGCTCCAGCAGGCGCCGGACCAGCACCTGGACCGACAGCACCTCGCCGACGCTGGCGGCATGGACCCAGATCAGCGGGCCGGCCGGGCGCGGCAGGCTGGCATGCCCGAGTCGCTCGCCGCGGCGGGCGGGATCCTCGCGGCCGGCAGCGGTGCGCCGCGCCAGCAGCAAGGGCACGAAAGGGCCGGCGGCATCGGTCAGCCTGCGATACAGCGCGTAGATCATCGGCCGCCAAACTGGGTGTGATTCATCGGAACGGGTGCAAATGGGTCAGGAACTGATCTGTACATGCCTCCCAGGAATAACGCAGCGCGAAAGAACGGCAATCCTCCGATGAAACTTTCAGCGCCTCGGCGATGGCGCGACCCAGATCCTCGTCCAGCCGCCCGACGGGTGCGTCGCCGATCACGTCGGCCGGCCCCTGCACCGGATAGGCCGCCACCGGCACGCCGCAGGCCAGCGCCTCCAGCATCACCAGGCCGAAGGTGTCGGTGCGCGACGGGAAGACGAAGACATCCGCCGCGGCATAGGCGTCGACCAGCTCCTGCCCATCCTTCGAGCCGGTGAAGGTGACGCCGGGGTAGCGGGCCTGGAACGCCTGCAGCGACGGGCCGCCGCCGACCACCACCTTCTCGCCGTCCAGCGGCAGCGACAGGAAGGCGTCGAGGTTCTTCTCCACCGCGACCCGGCCGACATAGAGGTGCTGCGGCCGGGCGCGGTCCAGCGCCCGGGCCGGCCGCTGGGCCGGCTGGAACCGCTGGGTGTCGACGCCGCGGCTCCAGCGCGCCAGGCGGCGGAAGCCGCGGCTCGCCAGGTTCCGCTCCAGCGTGTCGGTCGCCACCATCACGGCGCTGGCGGCGCGGTGAAAATGCCGCAGCAGCGCATAGGTCGATCCCAGCGGCATGCCGGTGCGCAGCTGGACGTATTCCGGGAACTGGGTGTGGAACGAGGTGGTGAAGGACAGGCGCCGGCGGATGCAGTAGCGCCGCGCCGCCCAGCCCAGCGGTCCTTCGGTCGAGACGTGGATGGCGTCGGGGTCGAATTCGTCGATCAGCCGGGCCATGCGGCGGCCCTGGCCGATCGCCAGCCGGATCTCGGGATAGGTCGGGCAGGGGATCGAGGCGAAGCGGTCGGGCCCCACCACCTCGACCACATGGCCACGCCGGCGCAGCTCGTCGCGTGTCGATTCGATGGTGCGCACGACCCCGTTGACCTGGGGCAGCCAGGCGTCGCTGACGATCAGGATGCGCATCAGGCGGTGCCGCCGGCCGTCGGCGTCATCACCATCGCCGTCCTGTCCTCTGATCCGGTGTCGGGGTGACTCAAGCGGCGTGCCGGGGCTTCAGGTCCTGCTGCGCCGCCGCCGCATCGCGGGCCGCGACCACGGCCGCCCAGTGCAGGATCTCCAGCCGGCCATCCGCATGCTCCACCAGGGCGGTGCAGCTCTCGACCCAGTCGCCGTCGTTCAGATAGGTCATGCCCTGCATATCCTTCATCTCGGCCGTGTGGATATGGCCGCAGACGACCCCGTCCACACCGCGCCGCCGGGCTTCCTCGGCCAGCGCGACCTCGAACCGGCCGACGAATTCGACCGCCTTCTTCGCCCGCTGCTTCATATAGGCCGAGAGCGACCAGTAGGAGAAGCCGAGACGGCGGCGCGCCATGTTCAGCGCCGTGTTGAGATGCAGGAGCAGTTCGTAGGCCTTGTCGCCGACATGGGCCAGCCACTTGGCGTATTTGACGACGACGTCGAACTGGTCGCCATGGATCACCAGCAGGCGGCGGCCATCCGCGGTCTCGTGCACCCAGTCCTCGTGCACGTCGACGTCGCCGAAGCTCTGGCCGACGAATTGCCGGGCGGCCTCGTCATGGTTGCCGGGGATGTACAGCACCCGCGTGCCCTTGCGCGCCTTGCGCAGCAGCTTCTGGATCACGTCGTTGTGCTGCTGCGGCCAGTACCAGCTTTTCTTCAGCCGCCAGCCATCGACGATGTCGCCGACCAGATACAGCGTATCGGATTCGGTGTGCTTCAGAAAATCGAGGAGGAGGTTGGCGTTGCAGGCCCTGGTGCCGAGATGGACGTCGGAGATCCAGATGGTGCGAAAATGCGTCACCTGTTCCATGGGCCCGTCAATCCTTCAGCGGTCGTCTACCGTCCGTATAAACGAAGCGCCGATTGGGAACAACATATAGATATGGTCCGTGATTCTCCATTTGATAAACTTAATAAAATGGTCACGAGTGCTTCTATTCCGGCAGTTTGGTTTCAATTGTCCGGCGCGGTCCGGTCCAGAATATGAATCTTTTCTGAACCGGACCGATCCCTTGCCAGACCCGGCTACAGCAGGAAGTCGGCGGCCACCAACGCGGTGGTGGAGTGGACGGTGATGGCCAAATCGGCCACGCCGTCGCCATTGACGTCGGCCAGCGCCATATATACGCCGCCGTCGCCCGCCTGGACGATCACCTCATGCCCGATGCCGGTGAAGACGCCGCCGCTGGTGAAGGTGAAGGCGGTGTCGCCGTTGGCGCTGTTGCCGTCGGCATCGATCGGCCGCAGGTCGATCTTGTCGCCCTGGGTGTGCGAGAAGTCGGTGATGGTGTCCGGTGCCGCCACGGTGCTGTCGCTGACCGACTGATAGAGGAAATAGTCGTTGGCGCCGCCGCCGGTCAGGGTGTCCTGGCCGGTGTTGCCGAGCAGCACGTTGGTCAGGTTGTTGCCGGTCAGCGTGTCGTTGAAGGCCGAGCCGTAGACGTTCTCGATGCTGATGTAGGTGTCGCCCTGGGCTTCGCCGCCGCTGCCGGTGTTGGTGGCCAGGTTGACGGTCACGCCGGCGGAACTGGTGTGGTAATAGGCCCAGTCCGTCCCGGCGCCGCCATTGAGCACGTCGGCGCCATTGCCGCCGACCAGCCGGTCGTTGCCGTCGCCGCCATTCAGCGTGTCGGCGCCTTCGTTGCCGTAGAGCCCGTCGGCCCCGGCCCCGCCGTT
>NZ_JBYRFX010000444.1:0-2710 GCF_057815775.1 Inquilinus sp. | reverse complement strand
TCCTCGGCGCCGGCCTCGACAGCTTCGCCCAGCGCCGGCCGGAGGTCGCCCCCGCGATGACGGTGTTCGAAATCGACCAGCCGGGCCCCCAGGCCTGGAAGCGCGCCAGGCTGGTCGAACTCGGTTTAGGCGTGCCGGACTGGCTGAGGCTGGTGCCCGTTGATTTCGAGGCCGGCCCGTCCTGGCTGGCCGCGGCGGGCTTCGACGCTGCCCAACCGGCCGTCGTCGCCTCGACCGGGGTCAGCCTGTACCTGACGGTGGCGGCGATCGCGGCCACCCTGCGCCAGGTCGCCACCCTGGCCCCGGGCTCCACCCTGGCCATGACCTTCATGCTGCCGCCGGAGTTGGTGGACCCGGAGCTGCGCCCGGCGCTGGAGGCCGCCGCGACCGGCGCCAAGGCGGCCGGCACGCCGTTCATCACGTCGTTCACGCCGGAGGCGATGCTGGCGCTGGCCCGCGACGCCGGCTTCCGGGAGGTCCGCCACATCCCCGCCGACGACCTCGCCCGGCGCTATTTCGCCGGCCGGCCGGACGGCCTGCGCCCGCCGAGCCACGCCGAGGAATTGCTGATCGCCCGGACGTAGCGGGGCGATGAATTCGCCCATGCGGGTCGGCATCGAGAGCCGGTCAATCCACTTGAACCTGTCATGCCCGGACTTGATCCGGCATCCAGAGACTGTCGACATCCTCTGGATTGCCGGGTCAAGCCCGGCAATGACAGGGTTGGAGTGAGGCCTTACCCCCTGACCACCCCCGACACCGGCCCTTCCTGGCCGGACAGGTCGCGGGCCCGGACGCGGTAGAAGCCGCCCGGCGCCGGCACCGCGTGCAGGTACATGCTGGACAGCAGGCCGACGGGGTTCACCACCTCGAACGGCCCGTCCTCCGCCGCCGCCCACAGCACGTCGTAGAGCCGGACCGGGCCGGTGGCCGGGGCATCCCAGAACAGCACCTGGTTGGTGGTGCCGTTCAGGCCGCGATAGGCCTGCAACCTGAGGCCGGTCGGTGCCGCCGGCGGTTCGGCCGCCTGCCGCGCCAGCACCACCAGCGCCACCGAGGGCAGCAGCAGGTCGAGGTCGAGCGACAGCCAGCCATCGGCGCCGATCTCGACGGTGCGAAGGGTCTGCGCCGGTTCCTGCGCCCGGCGCAGCGCGGCGAGCTGTTCGGCATTCGGCAGGTTCAGTGCCGCCAGCTGGTCCGCATTCGACTCATTGGCGACGGCCTGGGCTTCCCACACCGAGAACGGGTCGCCCTTGTCCTGCGCGATCTCGAAGATGCCGAGGGCGTAGCGGCCGGGAGCGAGGCCCGCGACCTGCAGCGCCACGGCGCTGTGGCCGGACTGCCAGATCCGGTCGACGCTGTTGTACAGCAGCACGGTGCCGCCATCGGCGGTGGGCGTGGCGATGACGCCGAGGCCGGTGCGGTCGGGGTCGAGGCTGCCGGGCACATCCACCCTGGCATCGCCGAGCCAGGCCAGCAGCTCCATCACCGTCAGCCCCGGCTTCTTGACGTAGTCGAAGGGCTCCGGATTGGCGCGGCGTTCGGCAAGTGCTGTGAGGTCGGTGACCCAGTCGCGCTGCGCCGCGTCGAACTGGCGGGCGCCGAAGAAGGCCAGGTGGGTGCGCTGGCCCCAGCGGCCGAGGAAGCCGTTGTCGTTGCTGAGGATGTCGTAATCGACGCCCTCGGCCTCGACCAGCAGCCGCTGGTGCTGGTCGATCACCTTGGCGATCAGCCCGGCGAAATACGGCATGGCGTGCCAGGTGTGATAGATCTCCCAGCCGATCTGCGGGTCGCATTCATTGTTGATGAAGGGCAGCCCGGCGAAGCGCGGATGATGTTCGCGGATATAGGTCACCGCCTCCATCTCATGCCGGCAGATGCCGACCGTATCCGGCGTCAGGTCTTCTGCGTGCTTGACCGCCCCCTTCTCATGCACCGAGATGAAGTCGAGCCGCACCCCGGTCTCGCCGGTGAAATAGTTGGTGCCGGTGTCGCAATGGGCCAGGAAGCTGCGGAAGATCGGCGGCACCCGCCGCGCCACGCCCGGCCCGCCGAGCAGCAGCGCCGGGTCGACCGCCTTCAGCCCTTCCGAGCAGGCGTCGTAGTAGTTGTTGAACGCGACCTCGCCGCCCAGCTTCCACCAGATGTCCGGCTCGTTCCAGGTCTCGAAATACCAGGTCCGGACCTCTTCGGCGCCGTAGCGCTCGATGCAGCGGCGGGCCAGCGCCTCGACCAGGTCGCGCCAGTGGCGCACCTGCGCGTCGTCGTTGAAGTCGGTGTACAGCTTGCCGGGGTTGCCCATCAGCTCGAAGAACGGCCGCAGCCGGTGTTCGACCACCACGTCCAGCGCCTGGTCCAGCAGCGACCAGTCGTAGACGCCGAGCCGGTCGGCCTTCACCAAATCGAGCATGTAGTGGACGCGGAGATATTCGATGCCGCGGTTGGGCACGGCGCCGAGATGGGCCAGCGCCAGCCGCATCTCCGGCTCCAGCAGCAGCTCCGCCGGGGAGAAGCCGGTGCTGCGCCAGAAGCGCTTCCACGGGCGGGCGGGGCCGTTCAGGTCGACCCGGATCGGGGTGGCGGTCACAAGCGTCTCCTTGGTCTCCGCTCGCGAGAGCGGCTGATTTCACAGATCCAGTTGCCGAGCCCGCTCCCTTTTGTGTCCCCCCTCCCCTTGCGGGAGGGGGGACTCAAAGAAGACGATGTATGA
>NZ_JBYRFX010000443.1:0-5992 GCF_057815775.1 Inquilinus sp. | reverse complement strand
CCCTCGTCGAAGCCATAGGGCTCGCGGCCGAGGATGGTGGCGAGGTCGAAGCGGAAGCCGTCGACCCCCATCTCCGTCACCCAGTAACGCAGGCTGTCGGTCACCATCTGCAGCACCCGGGGATGGCTGAGGTTCAGCGTGTTCCCGGTGCCGGTGTCGTTGATGTAGTAGCGCTCGTCCGGCATCAGCCGGTAGTAGGAGGCGTTGTCGATGCCCTTGAACGACAGGGTCGGCCCGCGCTCATTGCCCTCGGCGGTGTGGTTGTAGACGACGTCGAGGATGACCTCGAGCCCGGCATCGTGCAGCCGCGCCACCATCTCCTTGAACTCGGCGGTCTCGCCGGTCGCGGAATAGCGCGGATGCGGCGCGAAGAAGCCGATGCTGTTGTAGCCCCAGAAATTGGTCAGATCGCGGTCCAGCAGGTGCCGGTCGGCGATGAAGGCGTGCACCGGCATCAGCTCGACCGTGGTGGCGCCGAGGTTGCGGATATGGCCGATCACCTCGGGGTGGCCGAGGCCGGCGAAGGTGCCGCGATGCCGCTTCGGCACGCTGCCATGCTGCATGGTGTAGCCGCGGACGTTCAGCTCATAGGCGACGGTGCGGTCCCAGGCCACGGCCGGCGGCCGCGACCGGCCCCAGGTGAAGGCGGGGTCGACCACGCGGCATTTCGGCATGAAGGGGGCGCTGTCCCGGGTGTCGAAGGACAGGTCGTCCTGCGGGTCGCCGATGGTGTAGCCGAACAGGGCGTCGTTCCACTCCAGCTCGCCCAGCAGGCGCTTGGCATAGGGGTCGAGCAGCAGCTTGTTCGGGTTGAAGCGGTGGCCGGCGGCGGGCTCGTAGACGCCGTGCACGCGATAGCCGTAGATGGTGCCGGGGCGGGCGTCGGGCAGATAGCCGTGCCAGACCTCGTCGGTGTATTCCGGCAGCTCGACCCTGGCGGTCTCGCGCTTGCCCTCGTCGTCGAACAGGCAGAGCTCGACCTTGGTGGCGTTGGCCGAGAACAGGGCGAAGTTCACGCCCAGCCCGTCCCATGTCGCGCCCAGCGGGAAGGGTTGCCCTTCCAGCACGCGGACCGCGGGCTGCACCCGGTTTGTCATTCGTTCCCTTTCGGCGTTCTAACATCTTGGCGGCGGGCCCTGGAGCCCGTCGCGCCGGCGCGGGCCCTAAAGCCCGTCGCGCCAGCGTGCCCGCCACAGCCGGTAATCGGTTCCGTACTCGCTCGCCGGGCTGGTCTCGTTGCCGAAGCGGTCGCGGAACGGATTGATCACCCTGTGGCCACGGTGCTCGAAGCAATCGGTCACCGTCGAAGGACCCAACGCCTCGGCCAGCGCATCGTTCCGCAGGCCGCGCAACAAGGCGAAGGCGTCGACGCCGCGCAGGCCCAGCCATTCATCGACATCGGCCGGCTGCAGGCACAGCCGCCGCCGCTTGCGCCAACGGCCCAGCACGTCCCACACCACCGCGGCCGGATCTTCTTCGTCTGCCGGCGGGCGGGCCACCGCGCGGATGTCGACCCGTTCGGCGAAGCAGCCGGTCATCTCGACCCGGTCGGCGCCGACGATGGTGGCGGCCAGCCCCAGCCGCTCGAAATGCTCGCGCTGCGGCTCGCTTGCGGCCGGCGTGCGGACCAGCGGCAGGCCGGGATCGGTGCGGGTGTCTCGGGCGGTGCCGGGGGATGAGATCAAACGGAACACTCTATTCACCATGATGACCTCCAATGCGTCGGATGAAGATCGGGAATCCCCCAAAAGCCCGGCCCAGATCAGCCGGGTGCTGCCCGTCTAGTGTCGTGCCATCGAAGCCCGTCAGCCCCAGCCCATCGCTCACGCGGCCGGCCACCAGCCGGGGCACGGCGATGATGATGTGGCGGTCGGCCAATGACCGGCGCCAGGCGATCACGTGTTCCGCCGCCGGGCCCGAGACCGGCACCGGCGCATAGGCGCCGGCGGCGAACAGGGCAGGGTCGTCGCGACGGCAGCGCAGCAGATGCGCCGCCAGCCAATGCTTGATCCGGCCGTCCGGCCAGGTCGTGGCCAGCCGCTCCGGATCGGCCTCCGCCACCTCATGCAGTTGCGCGGCCAGCCTGGTGTAATCGACCGGGCGGCGATTGTCCGGGTCGACCAGGGACAGGTCCCATTCTTCGGTGCCCTGGTACAGGTCCGGCACGCCGGGCAGGGTCAGCTGCATCGCCAGCTGGGCCAGGCCGTTGACCGCGCCGATGCGGGCAACCCGCTCGGCGAAGGGCGTCATCGCGGCCCGGAAGCCGGTGCCGGTGTCGGCATCCAGCGCGGCATGGACAAAGCGGTCCAGCGCCGCCTCATAGGCGACATCCGGATCGGTCCAGCCGGTCTCGTCCTTGCCTTCGCGTGCCGCCTTCAGGAGATAGGCGGCGATCCGGTCGGCATAGTCTGCCGGCTGGTCGCCCAGCGGCCAGGTGCCGATCACCGTCTGGTAGAACAGGTGTTCGTGCCGCCGGCTTGGCAGCGACCGGCCGCTGTTGTCACTGCGATACGGCGCCAGGGCGGCCGACCAGGTGTCGAGCCCCGCCTGCCAGTCCGGCGCCAGCTCGCTCAGCACCGCCAGCCGGGCGCGGACATCGGCGCCGCGCTTGTGGTCATGCGTCGACAGGGCGGACATCGCATCCGGCCAGTCGCGCTGGCGCTTGGCAAAGATCTCGTGGAACTCGGCGACCGTCAGGCCGAAGCGTTCGGGCGTGCCGCCGACCTCGTTTAGTGAGACCAGCGGGACATGGCGGTAGAAGGCCGTGTCCTCGACCGCCTTGGCGGCGACCGCACCGGTCAGCTGCTCGAACCGGCGCAGAATTGCGGTGGCGCCGTCAGCCTCGCTGCGGCCGGTCACCAGCGCCTCGACCAGGTCCAGCGCCCGGGCCGCCGCTGGCACCGACTGCCGCGCCGCTGTAATTGCCGTCTCCAGCCCGAAGGCCGCGCCGCCGCCGGTGAGATAGCCGCGATAGGCGGTCAGCCGCTCGATCACCGCGGCCAGCGCCGTTCGGATCGTGTGGCGCGTCAGGTCGCGCCAAGCCCAGCCGGACCGCGCCAGCCGGTCGATCGCCGTGACCAGGGTCTCGAACGGCGCCGCCAGCGTGCCCTCGATCACCGCGCGGCGGCAGCGCCGGATGGTGTCTTCCAGATCCGCCGTATCGCCGGTGAAGCCGGCATAGGCGGCGACCAGGGCTTCCGCTGCCGTGCTGTCGACCTGCACCGCATGGATGGCATTGGCGACCTCATAGCCGGTGGTGCCGTCGACCGGCCAATCCGCCGGCAGTTCCTCGCCCTCGGCCAGGATCTTCTCGACCACGATATAGATCGGCTCGTGCGCTTCTGCCGGCCGGGCGGCGTCGACCGCCTCGCGCAGCCGGGCGAGATAGCCGGCCGGGTCGGCCAGCCCGTCGATGTGGTCCAGGCGCAGCCCCTGCACCTGCCCGGCGGCAATGGCGGCCAGAACGCGCCGATGGGTGGCGGCGAACACGGCGGGGTCTTCGACCCGCACGCCGACCAGCGTGTCGATGTCGAAGAAGCGGCGGTAGTTGATCTCGGCCGATGCGACCTGCCAATGGGCCAGGCGGTAATGCTGCTGCTCCAACACCCGGTGCAGCTCGTCCGGCCCGGTGGCGGCGCCGGGTTCCGGCGCCGTGCCGGCGGCCAGGGGTAGGGTGTGGCCGGGCACCGAGAGGACGGTGCGGCCGGTGTCCGTGTCGATGCGAAGTGCGATGTCGCCGTCGCGCAGCGCCTCACCATAGGGCCGGCCGAGGATCGGCAGCAGCACCCGGCCGGGATTGGCCGGCGCCTCCCAGTCGATGTCGAAGGTCGCGGCGTGCGGGCTGGCCTGGCCCCGTTCCAGCACGTCGACCCACCAGGCATTGTCCGGCCCGGTCGCCATGTGGTTCGGCACGATGTCGAGGATCAGGCCCAGCTCGTGGTCCCGCAGCGCCTGGGTGAAGCGCTCGAACCCGGCCTCGCCGCCGCGCTCCGGGTCGATCCGGGCAGGGTCGACGGTGTCGTAGCCATGCGCGGAGCCCGGCTGCGCCGCCAGCAGCGGCGAGGCATAGACATGGCTGACGCCCAGCCGCGCGAGATAGGGCAGGATGGCGCTGGCGTCGTCCAGGGTGAAGCCGGGATGGATCTGCAGCCGTGCGGTGGCGCGGGGCGGGGTCATTCTGCCTGCTCCAGCGCCACGACCACGCCCCAGCCCTCGATGCAGCCGGGCAGGGCTGCGGCCAGGCCCGGCGCGCTCTCATGCAGGATGGTGCCGCCGGGGATATCCCAGGCCGGGGCCAGCCCCGGCGCGAGATGTGCGACGATGCGCAGCCAGCCGCCGCCCGTCAGCATCCAGGCCACGTCCAGCATGGGGTCGCGGCTGCGGTCGATGGCGGGACCGATCCGGCGGCCGGCCAGCAGCGGCATGATCGCCTCACGGCGCAGCGCCAGCAGCCGCTGCACCAGGGCCAGCCGACGGCCGGAATCGGGATCGGCCTCATCCGGCGCCAGCACCGCCGATGTGAAGGTGGCGGGATCGAGCGCATCCGGCAGGGCGTCGCCGCCATCGGCGAAGCCGGCGAATTTGGCGAATTCCTCGCGCCGGCCGCGTCGCACCGTTTCCGCCAGTTCGCCCTCGAAATCGCAGAAGAACGGGAAGGCTTGGCGGCTGCCCCATTCCTCACCCATGAACAGCAGCGGGATCTGCGGCGACAGCAGCAGCACCGCCGTCATCGCCTCCAGCGCCGCCGGCTTGGCCAGAGCGGTCAGCCGGTCGCCCAGGGCGCGGTTGCCGATCTGGTCGTGGTTCTGGATGAAGTTGACGAAGGCGGTCGGCGGCAGATGCGCGCTGGGCTCGCCGCGCGCCTCGCCGCGCAGTGCCGACCGTTCGCCCTGATAGATAAAGCCCTCGGCCAGGGCGCGGCCCAGCCGCGCCACCGGCGCCGCCGCGTAATCGGCGTAGTAACCGTCGGTCTCGCCGGTCAGCACGACATGGGCGGCGTGATGGAAGTCGTCGTTCCACTGCGCGTCATAGCGCGCCGCGGCGCCGGGCGTGCCGATCAGCCGCCGCGCCTCGTTCAGGTCGTTCTCGAGCACCAGATGGATGTGCCGGTCGGGCAGGGCGGCGCGTGCGGCCTCGGCGATCTCTGTCAGGATGTCGGGCCGGCTGGCATCCTCGATCGCGTGCACGGCGTCGAAGCGCAGCCCGTCGAGGCGGAACTCCTCCAGCCAGTACAGCGCGTTGTGGCGGAAGAAGGCGCGCACCTCCGGTCGGGTGAAATCGATCGCGGGGCCCCAGGGCGTGGTCCGGGATGCATCGAAGAATGATCCGGCATAGAGCGGCAGGTAGTTCCCGGATGGGCCGAAATGGTTGTAGACCACGTCCAGCAACACCATCAGCCCACGCTGATGCGCGGCATCGACCAGCCGCTTCAGATCGTCCGGCGTGCCGTAGATCGAGGCCGGGGCGAAGGGCAGCACCCCGTCATAGCCCCAGCCGCGGCCGCCGGGGAAATCGGCGACCGGCATCAGCTCGATCGCGGTGACGCCGAGCCGGGCGAGGTCGTCGAGGCGACGAGCCACGGCATCGAAGCCGCCAGGCGCGTCCGGCCCGATCGCCCCGCAATGCAGCTCATAAATCACCGCCTCGTGCCAGGGCCGGCCGCGCCACGCCGTCTCGGTCCAGGCATAGTCCTGGGGATCCCAGACCACGGACGGGCCGAACGGGCCGCCCTGCTGATGGCGCGAAGCCGGGTCCGGCACTTCGGTGCCATCCTGCAGGCGATAGCGATAGGGCGTGCCCGCCGGCATCGCCGGCACGGTCAGCCCGAACCAGCCATCGCCCCGGCGATCCAGCGGCAGTTGGCGCTGCCCTTCGTCCAGCAGCAGCGTGATCTCTTCGGCATCCGGTGCCCACAGGCGGAAGCGCGTGCTGCCGTCCGGCTGCAACTCGGCGCCGAACGGCATGCCATGCCGCACGCGATCCGTCTCCGCCG
>NZ_JBYRFX010000442.1:0-4176 GCF_057815775.1 Inquilinus sp. | reverse complement strand
CCGCGGTCTCGGCCCGCAGCGCCATGATGGTGAACAGCCGGTGCCCGATCAGGTCGCGATAGGCGGCGTCGGCGGCGCGGAACAGCGCCTCGGGCTGGCCGGGTTCGGCCTGGGCGGCGGTCAGTGTCGCCACGGCCCGGGTCACGGCCGGATCGTCCGGACCTGGTGTCGTCGAAATCGTCATGTGTCCTCTTTCAGGCGGTCGAACAGCGGCGCGGTCCCGGTCCACAGCACCCGGGTCCAGCCGTCCTGGGCATTGATCCAGCGATGGTCGCGGCCGGCGGCGTAATGCAGGCTGTCGCCGGCGTCGAGGCGGATGCTCTCGCCGCCGATGCCGACGATCATCGATCCCTCCAGCACATAGGCGATCTCCTCGCCCTCGTGCCGCACCGCCTCGGATTCATAGCCGGGCGGGACATGCACCAGCACGGCGTTCAGGGATTGGCCGGGAAAGGCGGTGCTCAGCCGTTCGTAGCGGATCTGATCGGGGCGGATCTGGCCGGGGCTATCACCTTGGGTGCCGCCGACCGAGAATTGCGGCCGCTCGCCACGGCGGGTCAGGCCGCTGGCCGGGCGCGGCGCCGCCAGGAAGGCATCGAGCGGAACCCCGAGCGCCACGGCGATGCCGGACAGGGCGCTCAGCGACGGCGTGGCCAGGTCCCGCTCCAGCTGAGACAGGAAGCCGACCGACAGGCCGCTGCGCTCCCCCAGGGTTTTCAGGGTCAAATCGAGGGCGCGGCGGCGGGCGCGGATGGCCCGGCCCAGATGGGGCGGCGTCGGCCGTGCCTCGATTGCCTGGTCGGTCATTCCCTGTGCCGCGGCCCCCTGTCGTTGGCCAAAGCCTAGACCGGATTTTGGTGCCATCAAAATTTTTTTGATGGCAGGATGCCTGTGATGGGGAACGTTACCCGGGCGGCCGGGGCGAGCGGCTTGACTCCGGTTCGATGCGGCCCGGAAGATGCTTCGATCTCGGGCGCCGGCGTTTCGATCCCTGGAGGATGGCAACAACCGGCAGGGCCGTCGGGCACGGTTTTTGTTTCTCGGGTTATGGAAAAAACAACAGGGAGGGGGACAACGTGATCAAGCGTTTCACCCGCAATGCACTCGTCGCGACGTTTCTGGCCTGCTCGGCCCTTACAGCCGTGCCGGCCCTGGCCGAAACACCGAAGGACACGCTGGTCGAGGCGTGGCAGATCGACGACATGATCTCGCTCGACCCGGCGGAGATCTTCGAGTTCTCGGCCGCCGAATACCAAGCCCAGGTCTATGAGCGGCTGATCGGCTACGACGTCAAGGACGTCAGCAAGATCCTGCCCGGCATCGCCGAAAGCTGGACGGTGTCCGACGACGGCGTGACCTACACCTTCAAGATCCGCGACGGGGTCAAGTTCCACTCCGGCAACAAGCTGACCGCGCAGGATGCGGCCTGGTCGCTGCAGCGCGCGGTGAAGCTGAACCTGTCGCCGGCCTTCATCCTCGGCCAGTTCGGCCTGACGCCCGACAATGTCGAGCAGACGGTAACGGCGCCGGATGACCGGACCCTGGTGTTCAAGACCGACAAGGCCTATGCGCCGACCTTCGTGCTGAACTGCCTGACGTCGGGCGTCGCCTCGGTGGTCGACAGCAAGGAGGTGAAGGCGCATGAGGCGAACGGCGATTTCGGCCATGAATGGCTGAAGACCCACTCCGCCGGCTCCGGCCCGTTCAAGTTGACGGCGTGGAAGCCGAACGAATCCCTGGTGCTCGACCGCAACGACGACTACTGGCAGGGCAAGCCGGCCTTCCGCCGCGTCTTCATCCGCCATGTGGCCGAGGCGGCGACCCAGCTGCTGCTGCTGCAGAAGGGCGATATCGACGTCGCCCGCAACCTCAGCGCCGAGCAGCTGAAATCGCTCGACGGCAACCCCGACATCAAGCTCGAGAACGCGCCGAAGGGCACGGTCTGGTACATCAGCTTCAACACCCAGCACCCGCCCTTCGACAAGCCGGAGGTGCGGCAGGCGCTGAAATACCTGATCGACTATGACGGCATGGCGAACAGCTTCATGCGCGGCATCGCCGAGAAGCATGAGAGCTTCATCCCGAAGGGCATGCTGGGCGAGATCGACGACACGCCGTTCAAGCTCGACATCGCCAAGGCCAAGGAACTGCTGGCCAAGGCCGGGCTGCCGGACGGCTTCAAGGCCACCTTCGACGTCGTGAACTCCTCGCCCACGATGGACATGGCGCAGTCGATCCAGAGCACCTTCGCCAAGGCCGGCGTGCAGGTCGAGATCATCCCCGGCGACGACAAGCAGACCCTGACCAAGTACCGGGCCCGCAACCACGATATCTATATCGGCCGCTGGGGCACCGACTATCAGGACCCGAACTCGAACGCCGAGACCTTCGCCATCAATGTCGACAACAGCGCCGATGCCAAGTCGAAGACGTTGGCCTGGCGCAACGGCTGGCAGGACGCGGATCTGACCAAGGCGGCGCAGGCCGCGGTGACCGAGCGCGACGGCGCCAAGCGGGCGAAGATCTATCAAGACCTGCAGCGCAAGCACATGGAGATCTCGCCCTTCGCGGTGATGTTCCAGCAGACCGAGGTGCCGGCGATGCGGAAGAATGTCGAGGGCATCACCTGGGGCCCGGCCTTCGACAGCGACCTCTACTGGACCGGCAAGAAGTCCTGAGCCGCAGCGAGGATCCGCAATCGTGCTGAAGCTGTTCGCTTGCAGCGTCCTCGCGGCACTTGTCGCCTGCGCCGGTCTCCCGGCGCAGGCGACCACGCCTAAGGACACTCTGGTCGAAGCCTGGGTGATCGACGATCTGGTCTCGCTCGATCCGGCCGAGATCTTCGAGGCGTCGTCGACCGAATACCTGGCGCAGGTCTACGATCGGCTGATCGGCTACGACCGCACCGATGCCAGCAAGATCGTGCCGATCCTGGCCGAAAGCTGGACGGTGTCCGACGACGGCGTGACCTACACCTTCAAGATTCGCGACGGGGTGAAATTTTCCTCCGGCAATCCGCTGACCGCCGGAGATGCCGCCTGGTCGCTGCAGCGCGCGATCAAGCTGAACCTGCCACCGGCCTATATCGTCAGCCAGTTCGGGCTGACCCCCGGCAATGTCGACCAGATGGTGACGGCGCCGGACGACCGCACGCTGGTGTTCAAGACCGACAAGGCCTACGCGCCGACCTTCGTGCTGAATTGCCTGACCTCCACCGTCACCGCCGTGGTCGACAGCAAGCTGGTCAAGGCGCATGAGGTGAACGGAGATTTCGGCCATGGCTGGCTGAAGACCGCCTCGGCCGGCTCCGGCCCGTTCAAGCTGGCATCCTGGAAGCCCAGCGAGCTGCTGGCGCTCGACCGCAACGACAGCTACTGGCAGGGCCAGCCGGCCTTCCGCCGGGTCTTCATCCGTCATGTCCCTGACGCTTCGACCCGGTTCCTGCTGCTGCAGCAGGGCGATGTCGATGTCGCCCGCAACCTGACCCCGGACCAGCTGAAGTCGCTGGCGGGCAATGCCGATATCACGCTCGAACCCGTGCAGAAGCAGTCGATCTTCTATCTCAGCGTCAACGTCCTGCACCCGCCCTTCGACAAGCCGGAGGTGCGGCAGGCGCTGAAATACCTGGTCGATTACCAGGGCATCGTCGACAGCATCATGCACGGCATCGCCACGGTGCATCAGAGCCTGGTGCCGGCGGGCATGCTGGGCGCGATCGACGACGCGCCGTTCAGCCTCGACGTCGCCAAGGCCAAGGCGCTGCTGGCCCAGGCGGGCCTGCCGGACGGGTTCAAGACGACGATGGATGTCATCAACCAGTCGCCCTACATCGACATCGCCCAGGCGGTCCAGGCCAGCTTCGCCCAGGCCGGGGTGACGCTGGAGCTGATCCCGGGCGACGCCAAGCAGGTCCTGACCAAGGAACGCGCCCGCAACCACGACGTCTATATCGGCCGCTGGGGTCCCGACTATGAGGACCCGGATTCCAATGCCGGGACCTTCGCCATCAACACCGACAACAGCGACGCCACCGCCGCGAAGACCATGGCCTGGAGCAATGGCTGGCAGGACGCGGCGCTGACCGCCGAAGCCCAGCAGGCGGTGCTCGAGCGCGACAGCGCCAAGCGGGCGCAGATCTATGCCGAGCTGCAGCGCCGCCACCAGCAGATATCGCCC
>NZ_JBYRFX010000441.1:0-7164 GCF_057815775.1 Inquilinus sp. | reverse complement strand
GCCGCCAGGCGGTCCGGCACGTCGTCGAAGAAAGTCGACAGAGTGGCGTCGGCGCCGATCGCGGCATAGCGGGCGCGGCAGGCTTCGATGTCCTCGGGCCGGCATTGCTGGACGATCGACAGCCGGGCGCGCAGCCCCTCGGGCAGCAGGGCGATCGCGGCCGGGATCAGCTCGCTGAACACCCGGGCGCCCTGGCTGCCGCCGAGGACCAGCAGGGTCAGCCGCCCCTGCCCGTCTGGCGCCGGGAACGGCACGGCGGCCTTCGCCGATATGGCCGGGCGCACCGGATTGCCCGTTACCACGATCCGGCTGGCGTCCTCGCCCGGCGCGGCCTGCAGCGGAAAGCCGGTGGCGATGGTGGCGGCGCGGCCGGCGAGCCAGCGGTTGACCCGGCCCAAGAGGGCGTTCTGTTCGTGCAGCAGCACCGGGATCCCGGCGCGGGCAGCGGCCAGCACGGTCGGCGCCGAGGGATAGCCGCCGAAGCCGACCACGACCGAGGGCCGGTGCCGGCGCAGCACGCCGCGCGCGTCGAGATAGCCGAGGCCGAGCAGCGCCGCGGTCTTGAGCTTGCCGAGCAGGCCGGGTGCCACGGTGGCGGAGCGGACGGCGTCGACCGGCACCTCGGGCAGCCGGTCACCGAAGGCGCGGCCGCGCGGGTCGGTGGCCAGCCGCACGGCATGGCCGCGGGCGATCAGGGTCCGCGCCAGCGCCTCGGCCGGAAACACATGGCCGCCGGTGCCGCCGGCCGCCAGGAGGATCGGGCCTGTCGAGGTCACCGCTGGCCACCGCTGCCGATGTGGCGGCGGGTCAGCGCCAGGACCATGCCCATACCGTAGCCGAGCGCGATGAGCGAGGAGCCGCCATAACTGACGAAGGGCAGCGTCATGCCCTTGGTCGGGATCAGGTGCAGGGTCGAGGCCATGTTGATCGCCGCCTGCAGCCCGAACTGGGTGACCAGCCCGACCACCGCCAGCATGATGAACAGGTTGGTCTCGTTCATCACTCGCGACAGGCCGCGCACCACGATGAAGGCGAACAGCGCCACCAGCAGCAGGCAGAAGAACAGGCCGAACTCCTCACCGCCGACGGCGAAGATGAAGTCGGCATGGGCGTCGGGCAGATACAGCTTCACCGTGCCCTCGCCCGGGCCGGTGCCGAACAGCCCGCCATTGACGAAGGCCTCGATCGACCGGTCGTGATGGTAGTTGTCGCCCGCCGCGGGATCGAGGAAGCGGTCGATGCGGCTGCGCACATGGTCGAACAGGAAGTAGGACCCGACCAGGCCGCTGGACCCCAGCCCGATCAGCCCCACCACCAGGAACATCGGCAGGCCGGCGATGAAGAACTGGATGAACCAGACCGCGGTCACCACCACGGTCATGCCGAGATCGGGCTGCGACAACAGCAGGAACACGATCAGGGCATAGAGGACGGTTGAGGCGATATAGCCGGGGAAGCCCGGCCGGGTCTTCTGCTGCGCGAACAGCCAGGCGCCGACCACGGCGAAGGCCGGCTTGACGAACTCGGACGGCTGCACCGACATGCCGGGCAGCTGGATCCAGCGGGTGGCGCCCTTGATCTCGACACCCATGAACAGCGTGAGGAAGACGCCGAGCAGCGCCAGCATGCAGACGATCGCCGATGTGCGGCGGATGGCCGCCGGGCTCATCAACGACACCAGGAACATCAGCCCGACCGCCGGCACCAGCATCATCAGGTGGCGTTCGATGAAGTGGAATTCGCCGAGGTTGATGCGCTGGGCCACCGCCGGGCTGGCGGCCAGGATCAGGATGATGCCGATGCCCATGATGATGCCGAGCAGCAGCAGCATCCAGCGGTCGACCGTCCACCACCAGCGGCCGATGACGGAACTGTCGGCGCGATCCAGGGTCACCATCAGAGATCCCCTCTTTCCACCCGAACCTGCAGCCCCTTGACCGAGGCGGCGAAGGCTTCGCCCCGCGCCTCGAAATTGGCGAACTGGTCGAACGACGCGCAGGCCGGCGACAGCAGCACCACCGACCCGGCCACGCCGTCGGCCTTGGCGGCCTGATAGGCGGCCTCGATCGCGGCATCCAGGTCGGTGCAGCGCTGGTAGGGCGTCTTGCCGTCGAGATGCGCGGCGAATTTCGGGGCAGCCTCGCCGATCAGGAAGGCCTTGGCCACGCGCGGCAGATAGGGATCGACCGCTTCCAGCCCACCCTCCTTCGGCCGGCCGCCGGCGATCCAGTAGATCCGGTCGTAGGAGCCGAGCGCCTTGGCCGCCGCGTCTGGGTTGGTGCCCTTGCTGTCGTTGACGAAGCGGATGCCGCCGATGGTGCCGACCAGCTGTTGCCGGTGTGCCAGGCCCGGGAAGCTGCGGATGGCCTGGGCCAGCACCTCCTCCTTCACGCCGGCGGCGCTGGCGGCGGCCCAGGCGCAGGCGGCGTTCTGGCCGTTGTGGCTGCCCGGCAGGGCCGGCGCCTCGCGCAAATCCAGCACGGCCCGCGCCGCACCGTCGATCGCGTCGTACAGCACGAAGTCGCGGACGAAGACGCCGTGTTCGACCGCCGTCTCGACCGAGATCGGGATCGCCCGCACCTCGGGCCGCGCGGCGGTGGCGTCGAACACCGCCCGCGAATAGTCGTCGTCGATGCCGATCACCGCGGTGCCGCCGGCGCGGACGCCGTCCAGCAGCCGCTTCTTGGCCGCGACGTAGCCGGCCATGTCGGGGTAGCGGTCGAGATGGTCCGGCGTGATGTTGATGAACACGCCGATCGACCAGGGCACCTCAGTGATGGTCTCGAGCTGGTAGGACGACACCTCCAGCACGTACCAGCCGCCGGGACCGATGCTGCGCAGGCCCAGCGCCGCCGGCCCGAGATTGCCGCCGGCCTCGGAATCGATGCCTGCCGCCTCGAAGATGTGCTGCAGCAGCGCCGTGGTGGTCGACTTGCCGTTGGTGCCGGTGATGCCGAGGAAGCCGGTCTCCGGCAGCGCCTCGGCCAGCAGGTCGATGTCGCCGACCATGCGGCAGCCGGCCTCCAGCGCCTTCGCCACCGCCGGATGCGGGTGCGGATGGGTGCGCGGGATGCCGGGGCTGAGCATCACCAGGTCGACGCCGTCCATGCCCTCGGCGCCGAAATCGCGGATCGGCACGCCCTCGCGCTCGGCGAAGGACCGGCCGGCGACCTTGTCGTCCCAAGCGGCGACCGCAACATCAGACGCCTTCAGCGCCCGGATCGCGGCGGTGCCGGATTTGCCCAGGCCGAGGACGGCGACCTTGTGTCCCTTGAGGTGCGAAAGGTCGATCATCCGCTCACCGCAGCTTCAGGCTGGAGAGGCCGATCAGGGCCAGGATCACGGCGATGATCCAGAAGCGGATGACGATGGTCGGCTCCGCCCAGCCCTTCTTCTCGTAGTGGTGGTGCAGCGGCGCCATGCGGAACACCCGCTTGCCGGTCATCTTGAAGCTGGCGACCTGGACGATCACCGACACCGCCTCGAGCACGAACAGGCCGCCGATGATCGCCAGCACCAGCTCGTGCTTGGTGATCATGGCGATGGCGCCGAGCGCCCCGCCCATCGACAGCGAGCCGGTGTCGCCCATGAACACCATGGCCGGCGGCGCGTTGAACCAAAGGAAGCCGAGCGCACCGCCGATCAGGGCGCCGCAGAATACCGCCAGCTCACCGGCGCCTGGGGCGTGGTGGATCTGCAGATAGCCGGCGAAGACGGCGTTGCCGGCGAGATAGGCGATCAGGCCAAAGCAGGCAGCGGCGATAATCACCGGCATGGTGGCGAGGCCGTCGAGCCCGTCGGTCAGGTTGACCGCGTTCGAGGCACCGACCATCACCAGCATCGAGAACGGGATGAACAGGATGCCGAGTTCGACCATGACATCCTTGAGGAACGGGATCGCCAGTGCGGTCTCGCGTGCCTCCGGCGTGACCTGCAGGTACCAGAGCACGGCGACGAGGGCGATGCCGCCCTGCACCACCAGCTTCAGCTTGCCGGACAGGCCCTTGGGGTTGCGCTTGGTCAGCTTCAGATAGTCGTCGCCGAAGCCGACCAGGCCGAAGCCGACCGTGACCAGCAGCGTGATCCAGACGAAGGCGTTGCGCAGATCGGCCCAGAGCAAAGTCGAGACCACGATCGCGATCAGGATCATCAGCCCGCCCATGGTCGGCGTGCCGCGCTTCTTGAAATGCCCCTCCGGCCCATCCTCGCGGATCGGCTGCCCCGCCCCCTGCCGGGCCTTCAGCCACCGGATCATCGCCGGGCCGATCACGAAGGCGATGACGAGCGCGGTCATCACCGCGGCCCCGGTCCGGAACGTCAGGTACCGGAACAGGTTGAAGACGAGGGCCTGATCGGCGAGAGGGGCGAAGAGAGCCGGAAGCACCGGGGTCTGTTCCTTCTGAGCGACTGCTGACCTTAGTGGCCGTTGACGACGCGCTTCTGCGCCGCCTGGCCTTGGGATGCGTGGCTATGGGATGCGCGGCCCTGCCGCGCCACGTGCAAATTTTCCAGCGCCTCGACGATCACCGCCATGCGACTGCCGAGCGAGCCCTTGACCATGACGCAGTCGCCCGGCCGCACGGCTTCGGCCAGGACCGTGGCCAGGGCCGTGCTGTCCGCCGCATGGGCGCCGCGCCGGGCTTCCGGCAGGGCGTCGTACAGCTGCTTCATGTCCGGGCCGCAGGTGAAGACCAGGTCGATGTCGTTGGCCAGCACATGCTCCTTCAGCGCGGCGTGCATCGCCGGCGCGTCGGGGCCGAGTTCCAGCATGTCGCCGAGCACGGCGATGCGGCGGCCGTCCTGGCCGCTGTCGACCCCGCCCAGCACCTGCAGGCTGGCGGCGACCGAGACCGGGCTGGCGTTGTAGCTTTCGTCGATCAGCAGGATGGCGCCGGCCTGCCCGCCCTGCGACACCTCGATCCGGATGCGGGCGCCGCGGCCGCGCAACGGGGTGATCCGGCCCATCGCCCGGGCGGCGCCGGCGATGTTGGCGCCCAGCGCCTTGGAGGCCAGCAGCACCGACAGGCTGTTCACCACCCAGTGCCGGCCTGGCGCCGACAGTGTGTACTGCACCGGCTCGCCCAGGACCATGGCGCTGACCGCGCTGGCCGCCGTGTGCAGCGAGCAGTCGACCAGCCGGGCGTCGGCGTCGGGGTGTTCGCCGAAGCTCCAGATCCGGCCGACGCCCTGGGTGCGGGCATGGGCGACCAGGCGGGCGAAATACGGGTTGTCGCGATTCAGGATCGCGGTGCTTTCCGGACCCATGCCGCGGAAGATCTCGGCCTTGGCGTCGGCGATGCCGTCCACCGAATCGAAATTCCCGGCATGCACCGCCTCGACATTGGTGATGATGGCGACATCGGGCTCGACCAGGCGCGACAGCGGCGCGATCTCGCCGGCATGGTTCATGCCCAGCTCGAACACGCCGTACGACACCTGCTCAGGCATCCGCGACAGGCTGAGCGGCGCGCCCCACTGGTTGTTGAGGTTGCCCTGCGAGGCATAGGACGGCGCAGTGGCCGACAGGGCCAGCTTCAGCGCCTCCTTGGTGCTGGTCTTGCCGACCGAGCCGGTGACGCCGGCGATCCGCGCCTCGCTGCGCATCCGGGCGAAGCGGGCCAGGTCATTCAGCCCGTCCAGTGTGTCCTCGACCACCAGCAACGGCGCGTCATGCGCCACGCCCTGCGGCACCCGGTCGACCATGACGGCCGAGGCGCCCTTGTCCAGGGCGGCCTGGACATAGTCGTGGCCGTCGAAATTGGGACCGCGCAGCGCGACGAACAGGTCGCCCGAGACCACCGACCGGCTGTCGATCGAGACCCCGGTCGCCGACCATTCCCCGACCTGCATCCCATTGGTTGCGGCAGCCGCCTCCGCGGCCGGCCAGAGCGCAGGATTGGTCATGGCGTTGCTCTCCATCGCGGGTCGGTCTTCACATGGGTCACGGCGTAACGCGCCTGCTCCGCATCGTCGAACGGACGGACGTCATCGCCTATAATCTGGCCGGTCTCATGGCCCTTTCCGGCCACGATCAGGACATCGCCGGGGCCGAGGCCTTCGACCGCAATCCGGATCGCCTCGGCGCGGTCGCCGATCTCGGCGGCGCCGGGGCAGCCGGCCATCACCTGGCGGCGGATCTCGGCCGGGTCCTCGCTGCGCGGATTGTCATCGGTGACGATCACGCGGTCGGCGAAGCGGGCGGCGATCTGGCCCATCAGCGGGCGCTTGCCCTTGTCGCGGTCGCCGCCGCAGCCGAACACCACGACCAGCGCGCCCGGGGTGTGCGCCCGCAGCGCGGTCAGTACCGTCTCCAGCGCCCCCGGCTTGTGCGAGTAGTCGACATAGACCGGGGCGCCGTTGGGATGGCTGGCCACCAGTTCGACCCGGCCCGGGATGCCCTTGAGCTGCGGCAGCAGCGCGGCGGCGACATCGAGGTCGGCGCCGTCGGCCACCACCAGCGCCAGGGCGCACAGCACGTTGTAGGCCTGGAAGCCTCCGACCAGCGGCAGTTCCGCCCGATACGACCGGCCGCCGGCGGTGAATGCCAGGTCGATGCCATGCGGCAGCGGCTCGGCCCGGTCCATGCGGACATCGGCGCCGGCGCGGCCGAAGGTCAGCACGGTGCGCCCGGCGCCGCGGGCCCGGGCGACCAGGCCCGGCGCCTCCGGAATGTCGGCATTGATCACGGCGGTGCCGCCGGGCAGCAGCACCTCGTCGAACAGCCGCGCCTTGGCTGCCAGGTAATCCGCCATCGTCGGGTGGTAGTCGAGATGGTCCTGGGTGAAGTTGGTGAAGGCGGCCAGCGTCACCCGCACGCCATCGAGCCGGAACTGGTCGAGCCCATGCGACGAGGCCTCCATCGCCAGCTTGGTCACCCCGGACGCGGCCAGGTCGGCCAGCTCGCTGTGCAGCGCGATCGGGTCCGGCGTGGTCAGCGAGCCGTAGCGCTCGCGCCCCGGCGCCATCACCCCGAGCGTGCCGATGCTGGCCGCCTGGTGGCCGAGCAGGGTCCAGAGCTGGCGAGCGAAGTTGACGGTCGAGGTCTTGCCGCTGGTGCCGGTGACGGCGGCGATGGTGGCAGGCTGCAGGCGATAGAACTCCGCCGCCATCAGCGCCAGCCGGCGCCGCGGATTGGCATCGGTGACCAGCACGGCCCGGGCGCCG
>NZ_JBYRFX010000440.1:0-12032 GCF_057815775.1 Inquilinus sp. | reverse complement strand
CGCGTCGATCGCGGTGACGAAGCGGGCCCGCTCCATCTTCAGCGGCGGCAGTTCCTTCGCCACCGCGGCGTCCAGCTTGGCCGCGGCCTTGCGCCGGGCCTTGGCCAGCGCCTCCGCCGCCGTGACATAGCCGGCGCGGGCCTCGGCCGCCGCGGTGGCCAGCCGCGACAGCACCGCGGCGCGGTCCTCGACCAGCGCCAGCCGTTCGGCGAACTGCCGGCGCAGCTCGGGCAGCGCCTCGGCCTCCACCCCATGCTTGCGGGCCAGCGTGCGCAGCGCGTACAGCCGGTCCTCCAGCCGCTCCAGCTCGCCGGCGTCGAGGTCGATGTCGGCGGAGAAGCGTTCGATCGCGGCCGCGGCATCCGCCGCCTCGTCGGCAGCGCGGCCGATCTGGTCCAGGATCGGGTCCAGGCGCCCACCGGCGCGGTCGGCGATGCGCTGCAGCGCCTTCTGGGCCGAGACCAGCGACCGTTCGGCGCCGCGGTCGCCCGACAGGTCGGACAGGGCGGCAGCGACGCCCTCCATCACCCGTTCCCGGTGCTGCAACAGGGCCCGGCGCTCGGCCAGCTGTGCCTCCTCGCCCGGCTCCGGCGCCAGCGCCTGCAGCTCTTCGACCGAATGGCGCAGGAAGCCTTCCTCGGCCTGGGCACGCCCGGCCTCGGACAGCGCCTCTTCCTGCCGCCGCAGCGCCGCCCGCCAGACCTCCCAGGCAGCGGCGCAGGAGACGGCCAGGGCCTCGGCCCCGGCATAAGTGTCGAGCACATCGCGATGGGTCTTGGGGTCGAGCAGCCCTTGGGTCTCGAACTGGCCATGCACCTCGACCAGCCCGGCGCCGATCCGGCGCAGCAGGCCGATCGACACCGGCTGGTCGTTGACGAAAGCGCGGCTGCGGCCGTCGGCACCGACGCTGCGGCGCAGCACCAGCGTGTCGTCGACCGGCAGATCCTGTTCGGCCAGCAGCGCCTTCACCGGATGGTCGTCAGGCAGCAGGAAATCGGCGCTGACGGTCGCCGTCTCAGCGCCGTGCCGCACCAAGCCCGCATCGCTGCGGCCGCCCAAGGCGAGGCCGAGCGCATCGAGCAGGATCGACTTGCCCGCGCCGGTCTCGCCGGTCAGGGCCGACAGCCCTTCGGCGAATCCCAGCGCAAGCTGTTCGATCAGAACCACATTTCGGATCGAAAGCCCGGCTAGCATCGTCTCTCGCCCGTCTCAGACGGTCTCTCAGAATATCGAGCCGAGGGTGCGGTCGAAGAAGTCCTTGTCATCCGGCGGACGGATCCCGGAATCGGTCAGCAGCGCATAGGCGTCCTGGTACCAGGGATCACCGGGGTAGTTGTAGCCGAGCACCGCCGCGACATGCCGCGCCTCGTCGGTCAGGCCGAGCGAGACATAGGCCTCGACCAGGCGCTCCAGCGCCTCCGGCACCTGGCTGGTGGTCTGCCAGTTCTTGACCACGTTGCGGAAGCGGTTGATCGCCGCGTTGAAGTCGCCGCGCTTCAGGTAGAAGCGGCCGATCGACATGTCCTTGCCGGCCAGCTGGTCGTAGGTCAGGTCCAGCTTCAGCTTGGCGTCGCGGGCGTAGTCGCTGTCCGGGAACCGGGTGATGACGTCGTTCAGCGACTGCGTCGCCAGTTCGGTGATGCGCTGGTCGCGCGCGACGTCGGAGATCCGGTCGTAGTAGCACAGCGCCTTCAGATAGTAGGCGTAGGACAGCTCCTCGCTGCCCGGATGCAGCGAGATGAAGCGGTCCAGCGCCACGATCGCGCCGTCATAGTCGCCGCGCTTGTAGCTGGAATAGGCCGACATCAGCTGGGCCTTGGTCGCCCAGTTCGAATACGGGTGCTGGCGCTCGACCTCGTCGAACTTGGTCGACGCCGCCTTGAAGTCGTTGTCGTCGAAGGATTGCTGTGCCTCGGAATACAGCGTCTCCGGCGGCTCGTCGGCTGCCACCGTCTTCTTGTCAGAAGATCCGCCGCCACAGGCGGTGAGAAGAACGGCCGGCAGGACGAGCCCGATCCGCACCACGTGGCGAAACTGCAGACGCTTGTTCACTCGATCATCGCCTTCGGTTCTGTCCGGGCCCCTATATACCCACCCCGGACGCAGATGGCGAGACACCTGCGCGGGGAGGCGGAAACACGTCGTCCCTCCACGCCGGGCGAGGAGGGACGACGGCAGTCGACAATGATCGGATCAGGCCGCGTTGGCGGTGTGCAGCACGCCGGCCGGCACCTGCCGAACCCAAGGCTCTGCCGTGGTTTCGGCGCCGAAGCTGGTGTCGTAGCACCACGCGGTGTCGTCGGCGAACAGGGCCCGCAGCAGCTGGTTGTTCAGCGCATGACCGGCCTTGTAGCCATGGAAGTGGCCGAGGATCGGGGCGCCGGCGAGGTAGAGGTCGCCGATCGAATCGAGGATCTTGTGGCGCACGAACTCGTCTTCGTAGCGCAGGCCCTCGGCATTCATCACCCGGTCGCCATTGACCACGATCGCGTTCTCCAGCGAGCCGCCGCGGGCGAGGCCGTGACGGCGCAGCGCCTCGACCTCCTGCGCGAAGCCGAACGTGCGGGCGCGGGCGATCTCGGTCTTGAAGTTGCCGTTGGTGAGCCGCACCAGGCCTTCCTGATGCGCGATCGCGCGGCTGCTGAACTCGATCTCGAAGCTGAAGGTCGCGCTTGGCGACGGCGTCAGCCGGGCCCAGCGGTCCTCGGCGGTGACTTCGACCGGGCGCAGGATACGGATGCTGCGGCGCAGGGCGGCCTGGCTGACCAGCCCGGCGCATTCGATCAGGAACACGAAGGGGGCCGAGCTACCATCCATGATCGGCACTTCCGGCCCGTTCAGCTCGACCACCGCATTGTCGACGCCGCAGCCACGAAGGGCGGCCATCAGATGCTCGATGGTGCCAACCGAGACGTCCTGGCCGTTGCTGATCAGGGTGCACAGGCGGGTGTCGGTAACCTTGTCCCAGCGCGCCGTGATGCTGCGCCGGCCCTGGGGCACGTCGGTGCGCACGAAAACGATGCCGCTGTTGATGTCGCCGGGCCGCAGAACCATGGTCACGTCCTGCCCGCTATGCAGGCCGACGCCGGTGCATTTGATCGCGGTCTTCAGCGTCTTCTGCGTCGCCGCACCCGATTCCGCCGAGATGTGAGCCACGATGTGTGTCCTTCGCTTCGCCGACATGCACTTCGTTCGCCAAAGTGCTGATGTGTCGTCCCTTTCGGGAGGCTCGAACCCTAGCCCGGCCGGCGCGCAAGCAAAAATCACACTTTGTTTCGGACTGTTACGCGTCCCCGGCCGTTTCGAGCAGGCCGCGAACGCGGCTTCGACCCAAAGAAAAAGCCGCCCGTGAGGGCGGCAGGATCGCAAACACGAAGGCGGGTGATCCCGCCCCTCCCCCGAAGCCAGCTCTATCGTTCGGCAATAGCATTCAGGGCGGCGATCGCGTCCGGCGGCAGTTGCAGCTCCGCGGCCTTCACGTTGTCGCGCAGATGCGCGGCCGAGGCCGTGCCGGCGATCAGCAGGATGTTGGGCGAACGCTGCAGCAGCCAGGCGAGCGCCACCTGCCGTGGCGTCGCCTGGAGCGAGGCCGCCACGGCATCGAGCGTTTCGGACTGCACCGGCCGGAAGCCGCCCAGCGGGAAGAACGGCACGAAGGCGACATTCTGGGCCGCAAGCGCGTCGATGAACGCGTCATCCCGGCGATGCGCCAGGTTGTAGTGGTTCTGGACGCAGACGATGTCGGTCATCTCCCGCGCCTCCGTGAACTGGCGCGGCGTGATGTTGCTGAGGCCGATATGGCGGATCAGCCCCTGGCGTTTGAGATCGATCAGGACGGAGAGCGGCTCCCGCAGGGAGGCGTCCGTCGGCCCGAACGGCTCACCGAGGCGCAGATTGACGACATCGAGCGCCTGCAGGTCGAGATGACGCAGATTGTCGTGGACGCCGTCGGTGAGATCCCTGGCCGAGAGGGCGTGCGGCCATGATTTGTCCGGCGCCCGCCGTGCCCCGAGCTTCGAGACGATGACCAGGTCCTGCGGATAGGGATGCAACGCCTCGCGAATCAGCTCGTTGGCGATGTGGGGCCCATAATAGTCGCTGGTGTCGATGTGGTTGATGCCCAGCGCCACGACCTCGAGCAGCACGGCGAGGGCGGCGTCCCGATCCTTCGGCGGGCCCCAGACCTGCGGCCCGGTCAGCTGCATGGCGCCGTAGCCGATCCGGGTCAGCGCGATCGACGTGCCTGGCAGCGTGAAGCGACCGCCCGGACCGGGTTGAGAGATCATGGCTTCGGCTCCTTGCAAGCATCGGCGAGGCCGGCGCGGGGCTGCCGAGTCGCCTAATGACCGTTAACTTACGGCCGTAAGGTTACATATGTCAATTGTCTGGTAAGGTGGGCCCGAGAGATGATCGGCCGGGAGCCTGCAAGCATGGACGCCGCTGGATCGCGACGGCGCAACGTCAGGGGCGAGGGCGATCGCCTGCGCGTCGAGTTGATCGAGGCCGCCACCCGCGTGCTGGCGCGGCTGGGGCCCGAAGAGGCGTTTTCGCTCCGCGCCGTCGCCCGGGAGGCGAAGATCGCCGCGCCGTCGATCTACATCCATTTCACCGATCGCAATGTCCTGCTGCTCGCAGTGCTCGAGCGGCTGTTCAACGAACAGATCACCCTGCGCCGGGCGGCCGAAGAAGAGGCTGCGAAAGCTGGAGGCGGCGCCTGGGACCGGCTGCTCGCGGTGTCGCTGGCCTATATCCGGTTCGGGCTCGAAAGGACGGGGCACTACAAGGTTCTCTACGAAGGCCGCGCCGTGCCGCGGCTCGACGACCCGAAGCTGGCCAGCTTCGGGCAGCCGCTGCTGGTGCAGGCCACGGCCATGATCCGGGAGATCCTGGAGGCAGCCCCCGTGCCGCGCACCGAGGATCCCGAGCGGCTGGCCCTGCTGTTGTGGACCGCCCTGCACGGCATCGTCTCGCTGCGGATCAACAAGCCGACGCTCGACTGGCCCGAAGCGGCCGAACTGGCCGAACAGGTCACCCGGGCCCTGGTCCGCCCATCCTGATCCGGCCGTCCTGATCCGGGCCGGCAAAGAAAAAGCCGCCCGTGAGACACGGGCGGCAAGATCACAAAACAAGCAGGGTACAGCCACCGTCCGCAAGGGGAGCTTGCGGCCGGTGGTGGTCTCGGGACAGGCCCGTCAGTTCGCCTGGCGGCGGAGGAAGGCCGGGATATCAAGCGCGTCCTCCTCGCTGCGCGGCAGCGGCGCGCGGCCGGCGTCGATCGCCAGACGCTGCTGCGCCACCGGGCGCGGGGCTTCCGCCGCCGGGGCCGGGGCCCGCTGCGCCTCGGCCCGCGGCGCCGGCTCCTGGCGCAGCGTCGGCTGGGCGTGGTGCATCTCCTGCGGCTGCTCTTCCTCGCGCAGCAGGCCGGTCACCCGCCGGAACAGGCCCAGCTTCTTACGGCCGGCCTCGGCCGGCGCGGCCGGGGCGGCGGCAGGCGCCGCCTCGACCGGACGCTGCGGCACGGCCTGGCGCGGGGCGGCCTGGACCGGACGCGGTGCCAGGAAGCCGGGGCGTGCGCCGGCGGCCATCGCCTGGACCGGGGCCCGGGCTGCGACCTGCTGCGGCACCATCTCCGGTTCCGGCATCTCGGCCGCCGCGGCCTCGGCTTCCTCCGCCTCGGTCATCGGCGCGTACTCGTCCTCGGGCGCGGCTTCGACCGGCGCGGCCGCGACCGGCTGCTCGACCGCCGGGGCCGCCGGCTTCTGCACCGGCTGGGCCTGGCCGACGAAGCGCTGCGGCATCACCGGCGCCGGACGGGCGGGTGCGGTCGGCTGCTGCGCCGGGGCGGGCTGCTGCTGCCGGGCACGGTCACCCGAGGGCAGCGAGGTGGTGCCGTATGTCTGCGGCCGCGTGCCTTGAGCGTTGACCGCCATGTCGATGCCGGTGGCGACGACCGACACGCGGACGCGACCTTCCATGGTCTCGTCGAAGGTCGAGCCGAAGATGATGTTGGCGTCGGGGTCGACTTCGTCCCGGATCCGGTTGGTCGCCTCGTCGACCTCGTACAGGGTCATGTCAAGGCCGCCGGTGATGTTGATGAGGACACCCTTGGCCCCCTTCATCGAGATGTCGTCGAGCAGCGGGTTGGAGATCGCGGCCTCTGCGGCACTGATCGAGCGGCGCTCGCCCTCGGCCTCGCCGGTGCCCATCATCGCCTTGCCCATCTCGGCCATCACCGTGCGGATGTCGGCGAAGTCGAGATTGATCAGGCCCGGCTGCACCATCAGGTCGGTGACGCCGCGCACGCCCGAATGCAGCACCTCGTCCGCCATCTTGAAGGCGTCCGCGAAGGTCGTCTTCTCGTTGGCGATGCGGACTAGGTTGTGGTTCGGGATGATGATCAGGGTGTCGACATACTGCTGCAGCTCCTGCAGCCCCTGCTCGGCCATGCGCATGCGGTGCGCGCCCTCGAAGTGGAAGGGCTTGGTCACCACGCCGACGGTCAGGATGCCCTGCTCGCGCGCCGCGCGGGCGATCACGGGCGCCGCACCGGTGCCGGTGCCGCCGCCCATGCCGGCGGTGATGAACACCATGTGCGCGCCTTCGAGATGGGCGACGATGAGCTCCATCGCCTCCTCGGCCGACGCCCGGCCGATGTCCGGGCGCGACCCGGCGCCGAGGCCCTGGGTCAGGCCGGCGCCCAGCTGGATCCGCTTCTCCGACGCCGAGCCGGCAAGCGCCTGGGCATCGGTGTTGGCGACCACGAATTCGACCCCGGTCAGGTTGGCCCGGATCATGTTGTTGACGGCGTTACCGCCGGCGCCGCCGACGCCAACCACGGTGATCCGCGGCTGGAGGCTGACATCACCCTGCGGGATGCTGAGATTGATCATGTCGATGCTCCCCTACTTACCCTACTCACCCTGCGACCGCTTCCATCCGCCCCGATCCGTGGTCCCGGCGGCGCCCCGGATGGTCAGGCGCGCCGGGTTGAGTGGTCTCGTCCGAAGACTGGGCTCAGAGGTTGTCACGGAACCACCCCCCGATCCGGCTGAAGAAGCCGCCGCCGGTGGCGCCGCTCTCCTCCAGCCCCGGGCCCGAACCGACCAGGTCGGCAGGCCCCGAACTGGCGTAGGCCAAGAGGCCCGTCGCCGTCGAAAAACTCGGGCCCGCCGTGGCTTCGGCCAGGCCGTCGAGGCCGAGCGGCCGGCCCATGCGGACCTGCTTGTCCAGCACCAGCTGCGCCAGTTCGCGCGCGCCCTGCAGCTGCGAGGCGCCGCCGGTCAGCACCACGCGGCGGCCGAAGGCCTTGTCGAAGCCGCTGGCCTCGAGCCGCGAGCGCACCATCTCGAAGATCTCTTCCATGCGCGGCTGGATGATCCCGGTCAGCAGGCTCTTCGGCACATGGGTCGGCTGGCTGTCCTCTTCCTCGCCGACCTGCGGCACGTCGATGACTTCGCGGTCGTCGGCGACCGAGGGCAGGGCCGAGCCGTACAGCGTCTTCATCCGCTCGGCATGGACCACCGGGGTGGTCAGGCCGCGGGCGATGTCGTTGGTGACATGGGCGCCGCCGACCGGCAGGCAGTCGGCGAACACCAGCCGGCCCTCGATGAACACGGCCAGCGTGGTGGTGCCGCCGCCCATGTCGATCACGGTGCAGCCCAGGTCGCGCTCGTCCGGCACCAGGCAGGCCAGGCCGGAGGCGTAGGGCGACAGCACCACGGCCTCGACCTCGAGATGGGCCCGGTTGACGCAGGCGGTCAGGTTGCGCACCGCGCCGGTGTTGGCGGTGATCAGGTGCAGGTCGATGCTGAGCGACTCGCCGACCATGCCGCGCGGGTCGCGCACGCCACGGACCTCGTCCAGGCCGTAGCTGATCGGCACGGCGTGGATGACCTCGGCGTCGGTGGCGACGCTGCCGTGGAAGGCGCGCGCCGCCCGGCGCAGATCGTTCTCCGACACCTCGCGGCCGCCGACCGGCACCTCCAGCGACAGGCTCTGCGATGCCGGGTGGCCGCCGGACAGGTTGACGATCACCTCGTTGACGGTTTCGCCGGCCATCTGCTCGGCCGCCTGCACCGCCAGGGCGATGGTCTTCTCCGCCGCGTCGAGTTCGACGATGGCGCCGGCGCGGACGCCGCGGCTGGCCTGGTGGCCGATGCCGATCACCTGGGCATGCCCTTCGTCACCGACCCGGGCGATGAAGCACACGACCTTGGTGGTGCCGAGATCGACGGCCGCGACGATCGAGCCTCGGGCCCGAGTCCGGGGGCGGCGCATCGCGTTAAATCCCATGAGTGCCATCCGCCCCGCCCATCACGTCTTGTCCTTCGGCTGCGGCCGCTGCGCCGCCGCCGCGGGCGAAAGCTGGAGCACCATGCGATCGGCCAGGCGGAGATCCACCGTCAGCACGTCGCGGTCCAGCACGGAATCCTTGAGCTGCGCCTCCTCCAGCCGGGCCAGGGCCGGGCCGATATCGCCATCCGGCAGCTTGACGGTGACGTGGTTGTCGAGGACGAGATCCCAGCGCCGGCCGCCGATGCGCATCGCCGAGCGGATGCGGCGGGCGATATCAGGCGTCTTCGACAGGCCGTCGACCAGGGTCGCCGCGGTCTCCGCCGCATCGCCGCCGACCACCATCGGCAGGTCGGGGTAGTCGGCCAGCGACTGCACCGGTAGCACATGGCCGTCGCGGTCGATCAGGCTGAACTTCTGGTTGGCCTGCCACAACGCCAGCGGCACCCGCTCTTCGACCCGCACGAAGATCGTGTCCGGCAGCCGGCGTTCGACACTGGCGGACCGGATCCAGGGAATCTGCAGCAGTGCCGTCTGGGCCGCGTCGGGGTCGAGATCGAAGATCGGGTCGCCGCGGCCGACACCGAGCGCCGACATGATCGCGCCGCCATCGACCGAGCGCCGGCCTTCGACCAGCACTTCCTGCACCGAGAAGCCGGCGGCGACCGTCACGTCCATGGCGACGCCATGGATGCCCCGCCAGGCCGCGGTCAGCGTGCCGCTGGTCCAGAGTGCTGCGAGCAGGCCGAACACGGCGATGCTGCCCAGCGCGATGCCGCCGGTGCGCAGCGCCGCGGCCTGGCGGCGCGGCATCGGCCGGCGCCGCACCGAGGTGCCGGCAGTGGCACCGGCACGCCGGCGGGCGGCATCGGGCTCGGCGCTCAGCGATCGCATGCGGCGGCCTCCAGCAGCCATTCGCAGAGATCGGCGAAGTCGATGCCGACATGCTTGGCCTGTTCGGGCACCAACGAGATCGGGGTGAAGCCGGGCTGGGTGTTCAGCTCGAGGAAGACCAGACCGTCGGCACCCGGCTTGGAATCGTCCCAGCGGAAGTCGCTGCGGCTGATGCCGCGGCACCCCAAGGTCTGGTGGGCCAGCAGCGCCTGACGCATCGCCTCGGTGAAGACGATGTCAGGCACCCGGGCCGGCAGGGTGTGGACGGCGTGGCCTTCGGTGTACTTCGCCTCATAGTCGAAGAAGGCGTGGCTGTGCGCGATCTCAGTCACGGTCAGGGCGCGGTCGCCCATCACGCCGACGGTCAGCTCGCGGCCGGGGATGTATTCCTCGACCAGCGCATCGCCATAGCCCCAGGCCGCGAGGTCGATCGCCAGGGCGTTGTCGTTGCTGCGGACGAGGCGGACGCCGACGCTGGACCCCTCCTCAGCCGGCTTGACCACATAGGGCGGCTCGATCAGGTGGCGCTCGACCACCTGCTGCGGCGTCGCCACCACGCCGCGGGCGGTGCGGATGCCGACCGCGCCGACCACCTGCTTGGTCACCGGCTTCGACATGGCGATCGCCGAGGGACGGACGCCGGAATGGGTGTAGGGCAGGCCGAGCATGTCGAGCACGCCCTGGATGGTGCCGTCCTCGCCGCCCTTGCCGTGCAGCGCGTTGAACACGACGTCCGGCGCCGGTCGCAAGGCGCGCAGCAGCGCTTCCACGTCACGGCTGACATCGATCAGGTCGACGCGATGGCCGCGCCCGCGCAGCGCCGCAGCGACAGCCTTGCCGGAGACGAGGCTGACCTCGCGCTCCGCCGACCAGCCGCCATGCAGGACTGCAACGGTCTTGGTCATCGGCCCGCCCCCGCCACCCGCTTGGCGCGCAGCGCGTCGAGGTCGCCGGGCAGCGCATTGGCCCAGTAGGTGATGCTGCCGGCGCCGAGGCAGACCACGAAGTCTCCCGGCTGGGCGAGATCCTGCACCACCTGCGGCAGCGCCTCCGGCCCCGGCAGCGGGATCACGCGGCGGTGGCCGCTGTCGCGCAGCCCTTCGACCAGGGCCGAACGGGTGGCACCTTCGATCGGGGCTTCGCCCGCGGCATAGACATCCGCCACCACGACGACATCGGCGTCGTTGAAGCAGGTGCAGAATTCCTGGAACAGGCTGGACAGCCGGGAGTAGCGGTGGGGCTGGACCACGGCGATGACTTTATGCTTCTGGGCCGCGGCCCGGGCCGCCTTGAGCACTGCGGCGATCTCCACAGGATGATGTCCGTAATCATCGATCACCGTCACGCCGGCGGACTCGCCGGTCTTGGTGAAGCGGCGTTTGACTCCGCTGAAACGCGCAAGCGATTCGATGATCTGCCCGTCGTCCATTCCCATCTCATGGGCCACGGCGATTGCGGCCAATGAGTTCTGGATATTGTGTTGTCCGAGCATTGGCAACACAATATCGCGGATCATACGGCTTTTTCCGGACTGCCGATCCTGCAGCACGGCGGTGAAGCGAGAGCCGCGCGTTTCGATCGAAAAGTCGATCGCGCGAACGTCGGCCTGCGGGCTGAATCCGTAGGTGATGATGCGCCGGTCGGTGACGCGGGAGATCAGCGCCTGCACCTCCGGATGGTCGATGCACAGGACGGCGAAGCCATAGAACGGCGTGTTGGTGACGAACTGCTCGAACGCCGCCTTGACCGAGTCGAAATCGCCGTAGAAGTCGAGATGCTCGGGGTCGATGTTGGTGACCACGACGATGGTGGCCGGCAGCCGGGTGAAGGTGCCATCGCTCTCATCCGCCTCGACCACCATCCAGTCGCCCTGGCCGAGCCGGGCGTTGGTGCCATAGGCGTTGATGATGCCGCCATTGATCACGGTCGGGTCCATGCCGGCGCCGTCGATCATCGCCGCGACCAGGCTGGTGGTGGTGGTCTTGCCGTGGGTGCCGCCGATCGCGATCGACCATTTCAGGCGCATCAGCTCGGCCAGCATCTCGGCCCGGCGCACCACCGGGATGGAGGAGGCACGGGCCGCCTTGACCTCGGGGTTGTCGCTCTTCACCGCCGAGGAGATGACGACCACCGCGGCATCGCCCAGATGCGCCGCGGCATGGCCGATCTTGACGTCGATGCCGGCCTTGCGCAGACGCTGGACGTTGGCGCTTTCGGCCACGTCGGTGCCCTGCACGGAATAGCCTAGGTTGTGCAGGATCTCCGCGATCCCGCTCATGCCGATGCCACCGATACCAACGAAATGGATCGTACCAATGTCGAGCGGCATCTGCCTCATCGGGCGGTTCTCCTAAGAGGATCCTGTGGTGGTCCGCGCACGGCCGCCGGCCCTGCCTTCCGCGAGGGAAAGGACCAGATCGGCGAGTCGGTCGGCAGCATCCGGGTGGGCTGCGGCGCGCGCTGCGCCGGCGGCCTCGGCCAGAACGGAGGGGCGGGTGTACAGCGCTTCGAGACGCGATGCCAGCACTTCCGGAGAGAGATCGGATTGCGGCATCAGCCATCCGGCACCGGTGGCCGCGATGGCCTTGGCGTTGGCGGTCTGGTGGTCATCCATGGCGAACGGATAGGGCACCAGAATGGCCGGGCGACCGATTGTCGCGAGCTCCGCCACGGTCGACGCGCCGGAGCGGCAGATCACCAGCTGGGCGGCCGCCAGGCGGTCCGGCACATCGTCGAAGAAGGTCGACAGGGTGGCGTCGGCACCGATCGCGGCATAGCGGGCGCGGCAGGCCTCGATGTCCTCGGGCCGGCATTGCTGGACGATCGACAGCCGGGTGCGCAGCCCC
>NZ_JBYRFX010000439.1:0-12975 GCF_057815775.1 Inquilinus sp. | reverse complement strand
GGCTCGGTGCTGCTGATCGCCGCCATCGGCCTGGCCATCACCTTCGGTGTGATGGGCGTGATCAACATGGCGCATGGCGAAATCGTCATGCTCGGCGCCTACACCACCTTCCTGGTGCAGGAGGCGTTCCGGCAATACGCGCCGAACCTGTTCGACTATTCGCTGGCGGTGGCGCTGCCGCTGGCCTTCCTGGTCGCGGGCCTGGCCGGCATCGCCATCGAGCGCACCATCATCCGCTTCCTCTACGGCCGGCCGCTGGAAACCCTGCTGGCCACCTTCGGCCTGTCGCTGATCCTGCAGCAGGCGGTGCGGACGATTTTCGGCCCGTCGAACCGCGAGGTCGGCAACCCCGCCTGGATGTCCGGTGCCTTCGACCTCGGCGGCCTGACCCTGACCTGGAACCGGCTCTGGATCATCGTCTTCGCCCTGCTGGTCTTCGCCGCGCTGATGCTGGTGCTGCGCTACACCGCGCTGGGCCTGCAGATGCGGGCGGTGACCCAGAACCGGCGCATGGCCGCCGCCATGGGCATCCGCACCAGCCGGGTCGACATGATGACCTTCGGCATCGGCTCCGGTGTCGCCGGCATCGCCGGGGTGGCGCTCAGCCAGATCGACAATGTCAGCCCCAATCTCGGCCAGGGCTACATCATCGACAGCTTCATGGTGGTGGTGTTCGGCGGCGTCGGCAACCTGTGGGGCACGCTGGTGGGCGCGCTGACGCTCGGCGTCGCCAACAAGTTGCTGGAGCCCTGGGCCGGTGCGGTCCTGGGCAAGATCGCGATCCTGGTCGGGATCATCCTGTTCATCCAGCGGAAGCCGCGCGGGCTGTTCCCGCTCAAGGGCCGGGCGGTGGAATCATGATCAGCGCCCGGCTCCTCCGCGCCGGCTGGGCGCCGGCCTGCGCCCTCGGCCTCGTCGGCATCGCGGTGCTGATCCTGCTGGCGAATGTGGCGCTGCCGCCGGACTCGGCCCTCTACGTGCCGGGCTATGCCGTCAGCCTGATGGGCAAGTACCTGTGCTACGCGCTGCTGGCGCTGGCGATCGACCTGGTCTGGGGCTATGTCGGCATCCTCAGCCTCGGCCACAGCGCCTTCTTCGCCCTCGGCGGCTACGCCATGGGCATGTATCTGATGCGCCAGATCGGCGCGCGCGGCACCTATGGCAACCCGGTGCTGCCGGACTTCATGGTGTTCCTGAACTGGCAGGACCTGCCCTGGTACTGGCTCGGCTTTGACCAGTTCTGGTTCGCGGCGCTGATGGTGCTGCTGGTGCCGGGCGCCCTGGCCTTCGTGTTCGGCTGGTTCGCCTTCCGCAGCCGGGTGTCGGGCGTCTATCTCTCGATCATCACCCAGGCGATGACCTATGCCCTGCTGCTGGCCTTCTTCCGCAACGACATGGGCTTCGGCGGCAACAACGGCCTGACCGACTTCAAGGATCTGCTCGGTTTCAGCCTGCAGGCGGACGCGACGCGCGCTGGCCTGTTCCTGGCCACGGCGATCGCGCTGGCCCTGGCCTTCCTGCTGTGCCGCGCCATCACCCGGTCGCGCTTCGGCAAGGTGCTGATCGCCATCCGCGACGCCGAAAGCCGCACCCGCTTCCTGGGCTACCGTGTCGAATCCTACAAGCTGCTGGTCTTCACCCTGTCGGCGATGATGGCCGGGGTGGCCGGCGCGCTCTACGTGCCGCAGGTCGGCATCATCAACCCCGGCGAATTCGCCCCGGCCAATTCGATCGAAGCGGTGATCTGGGTCGCGGTCGGCGGCCGCGGCACGCTGGTCGGGCCGATCATCGGTGCCATCACCGTCAATTTCGGCAAGACCGTGTTCACCAACCTGCTGCCCGAATTCTGGCTGTTCGCTTTGGGCGGGCTGTTCATCCTGGTCACGCTGATCCTGCCCAAGGGCATCGTCGGCGCTGTGCGGTCGGCGGCGGGCTGGCGCGGCCGTTTCGGCCGGCGCCCGGCTGAGGTGGCGACGGAGACGCCGCGATGAGCCCGATCGATCCCCAGGCCGCCACCCGGGCGCTGCTGTATCTCGACGGCGTCACCGTCAGCTTCAGCGGCTTCCGCGCCCTGAACGCCCTGTCGCTGGTGATCGAACCGGGCGAGATGCGGGCGATCATCGGCCCGAACGGGGCCGGCAAGACCACCATGATGGATGTCATCACGGGCAAGACACGGCCGGACCAGGGCGAGGTGCTGTTCCGCGGCACCCACGACCTGACCCGGCTGGACGAGACGGCGATCGCGGGCCTCGGCATTGGACGAAAATTCCAGAAGCCGACGGTGTTTGACAGCCACACGGTCGGGGACAACCTCCTCCTGGCCCTGGCGGGTCCGCGATCGCCGACCAACCTGCTGTTCGGCCGGCTGCGCGGCGATGCGGCGGACCGGATCGACGAAATCCTGGCGACGACCAAGCTGACCGCCCATCGCGACCGTCTGGCCGGGGCGCTGTCGCACGGCCAGAAGCAATGGCTGGAGATCGGCATGCTGCTGGCACAGGAGCCATCACTGCTGCTGGTGGACGAACCGGTGGCCGGCATGACCGACGCCGAGACCGAGGAGACGGCGATCCTGCTGCGCGAGATCAACAAGACCCGGTCGGTGGTGGTGGTGGAGCACGACATGCATTTCGTCCGCGCCCTCGACGTCAAGGTGACGGTGCTGCACGAAGGTTCGGTGCTGGCCGAAGGGCCGCTCGACGCCGTCAGCGCCGACGCCCGCGTCATCGACGTCTATCTGGGACGATAAGCATGCTCGCCGTCGAAGGCATCGACCTGTTCTACGGCGCGGCTCAGGCGCTGCGCCGGGTTTCGCTCGGGGTGTCGACCGGCCAGGTGACTTGCCTGCTCGGCCGCAATGGCGTCGGCAAGACCAGCACCTTGCGCGCCATCGTCGGCCAGCAGCCGGTCGCATCCGGCAAGATCCTGTGGGAGGGGCAGGACATCACCCGGCTGCCGACCGCGGAACGGGCGCGGCGCGGCATCGCCTTCGTGCCGCAGGGGCGCGAGATCTTCCCGCTGCTGACGGTGAAGGAGAATCTGGAGACCGGTTTCGCCGTGCTGCCGCGGCGCGAGCGCCGGATCCCGGAAGAGATCTTCGAGCTGTTCCCGGTGCTGAAATCGATGCTCGGCCGGCGCGGCGGCGACCTGTCGGGCGGGCAGCAGCAGCAGCTGGCCATCGGGCGGGCGCTGGTGACCAAGCCGCGCCTCCTGATCCTCGACGAACCGACCGAGGGCATCCAGCCTTCGATCATCAAGGACATCGGGCGCGTCATCGCGATGTTGCGCGATCGCGGCACCATGGCGATCCTGCTGGTCGAACAGTATTTCGATTTCGCCCACGCGCTGGGCCAGCGTCTCGTCGTGCTGGATCGTGGCGAGGTCGTGGTGGATGGGGACAAGACCGCACTCGATGAAGACAGCGTCCGTCGTCACCTTACGGTCTGATGCCCCGGTCCCCTTGGAACCGCAGGCCCGGCCCGTGCCGCTGGCGCGCGCCCGCGGCCGGCTGGACCTCGGCTTCAAGCGCCGCGGGGGCCTTACCGTGCTCGACACCCTGTTCCAGGAGGGCTGCGCCAAGGTGCGCTTCCCGCGGCAGGAGGGCGGGGCGTTGCCCGGCGCCGTGCTGCTGAACACCGCCGGCGGGCTGACCGGCGGCGACCGGCTGGTCCAGTCCGTACGCTGGGGCGACGGCACGGCGGCGACGGTGGCAGGGCAGGCGGCGGAGCGGATCTATCGCTCGCTCGGCGACGCCGCGGTGATCGAGACCCGGCTGGCGGTCGGGGCCGGCGCCACGGCGGAATGGCTGCCGCAGGAAACCATCCTGTTCGACCGCGCCCGGCTCGACCGCGACCTGCAGATCGACCTGCAGGCCGATGCCGAATTTCTCGGGGTCGAGGCCATCGTGTTCGGCCGGACGGCGATGGGCGAGACGGTGCGGCAGGGGACCTTGCGCGATGCCTGGCGCATCCGGCGCGACGGGCGCCTGGTCTATGCCGATGCGCTGGCGGTGGATGGCGACCCGGCGGCGGCGCTGGACCGGCCAGGGCTCGGCCGTGGGGCGCGGGCGGTGGCGACGCTGCTGTTCGTCGCGCCTGCGGCCGCGACCCTGATCGACCCGTTGCGCGCGGCACTGGCGGGCGCGCAGGGTCTTGCCGGGGCCAGCGCCTGGAACGGCATGCTGGTCGCCCGCTTTGCCGCGCCCGACGGTGCCGTGCTGCGGCGCGACCTGATTTCGGCGCTCGGCATCCTGCGGGCCGGGCGCCCGCTGCCGCGCGTCTGGCAATGTTGAAGACCTGGGAGGAATTTCCGTGAACCTGACCCCACGGGAGAAGGACAAGCTGTTGATCGCCATGGCCGCGATGGTGGCGCGCCGGCGGCTGGAGCGCGGCGTGAAGCTGAACTATCCCGAAGCGATCGCGCTGATCTCCGACTTCATCACCGAAGGCGCCCGCGACGGCCGCTCGGTCGCCGCCCTGATGTCGGAAGGGGCGGCGGTGCTGACCCGCGACCAGGTAATGTCAGGGGTGGCGGAGATGATCCACCATGTCCAGGTCGAAGCCACCTTCCCCGACGGCACCAAGCTGGTGACCGTCCACCAGCCGATCCGGTGAGAGAGATGACCCAGCCCTCCGACGTCAACCCGCACCGGGCGCCCCTGCAAAAAGAGCCGGAGAGCCGTGGGATGATCCCCGGCGAATTGATCCCGGCGGCGGGCGAGATCCTGCTCAATGCCGGGCGGGACAGCATCGTGCTGACCGTGGCCAACACCGGCGACCGGCCGATCCAGGTCGGCAGCCACTATCATTTCTTCGAGACCAACCCGGCCCTGTCCTTCGACCGGGCGGCGGCGCGGGGCCGGCGGCTCGACATCGCCTCCGGCACCGCGGTGCGGTTCGAACCGGGGCAGAGCCGCGAGGTGCAGCTGGTGGCGCTGGCCGGCGCCCGCATCGCCATCGGCTTCCGCCAGGCGGTCATGGGGCCGCTCGATCCGGTCAAAGGCTAGGGGAGGCGAAGACCATGCCCGTTTCCATCTCCCGCGCCGCCTATGCCGACATGTTCGGCCCGACCACCGGCGACCGGCTGCGCCTGGCCGACACCGACCTGATCATCGAGATCGAACGCGACCACACGGTCTATGGCGAAGAGGTCAAGTTCGGCGGCGGCAAGGTGATCCGCGACGGCCAGGGCCAGGGCCAGGCCACTCGGGCCGAAGGTGCCGTCGACACCGTCATCACCAACGCCGTGATCCTCGACCACTGGGGCATCGTGAAGGCCGATGTGGCGATCCATGACGGCCGCATCGCCGCCATCGGCAAGGCGGGCAACCCCGACATCCAGCCCGGCGTCGACATCATCATCGGCCCGGGGACCGAGGTGATCGCCGGCGAGGGCAAGATCCTGACCGCCGGCGGCATCGACTGCCACATCCACTTCATCTGCCCGCAGCAGGTGGAGGAGGCGATCGCCAGCGGCATCACCACCATGGTCGGCGGCGGCACCGGCCCGTCCACCGGCACCAAGGCCACCACCTGCACCCCCGGCCCCTGGCACATCGCGCGGATGCTGCAGGCGGCGGAAGGGCTGCCGGTCAACCTCGCCATATCAGGCAAGGGCAATGCCAGCCGACCCGACGCGCTGATCGAACAGATCCGGGCCGGCGCCTCCAGCCTCAAGCTGCACGAGGATTGGGGCACCACCCCGGCGGCAATCGACTGCTGCCTCGGCGTCGCCGACGCGATGGACGTGCAGGTGATGATCCACACCGACACGCTGAACGAGAGCGGCTTCGTCGAGGACACCATCGCCGCCTTCAAGGGCCGCACCATCCACGCCTTCCACACCGAAGGCGCCGGCGGCGGCCACGCGCCGGATATCATCCGGGTGGCGAGCCTGGCCAACGTCATCCCGTCCTCGACCAACCCGACGCGGCCCTTCACCGTCAACACGCTCGACGAACATCTCGACATGCTGATGGTGTGCCATCACCTGGATGAGGGCATCCCGGAGGATGTGGCCTTCGCCGAAAGCCGGATCCGGCGCGAGACCATCGCGGCCGAGGACATCCTGCACGACCTCGGCGCCTTCTCGATCATCTCCTCCGACAGCCAGGCGATGGGCCGGGTCGGCGAGGTGATCCTGCGGACATGGCAGACCGCGCACAAGATGAAGGTCCAGCGCGGAAGGCTGGCGCAGGAGACCGGCGACAACGACAACGCCAGGGTGAAGCGCTACGTCGCCAAATACACCATCAACCCCGCAATCGCGCAGGGCCTCAGCCGCCATGTCGGCTCGATCGCGGTGGGCAAGCTGGCCGATCTCGTGCTGTGGGACCCGGCCTTCTTCGGGGTGAAGCCGGAGCTGGTGCTGAAGGCCGGCACCATCTCGGTGGCGCTGATGGGCGACCCCAACGCCTCGATCCCGACGCCGCAGCCGGTGCATTACCGGCCGATGTTCGGCAGCTTCGGCCGGACGATGGCGGCCTCGGCCATCACCTTCGTGTCCAAGGCTGCGCTGGAGGACGGCATCGGCCAGCGGCTGCACCTGCAGCGCCAGGTGGTGGCGGTCGAAGGCACCCGCGGCATCGGCAAGGCCGACATGATCCACAATGCGGCGACGCCGGTGATCGAGGTCGACCCGGAGACCTACGAGGTGCGCGCCGACGGCGAACTCCTGACCTGCGAGCCCGCCACCGAGCTGCCGCTGGCGCAGCGGTACTTTCTGTTCTGAAGATGGTGATGCCGCTCCCCATCCCAACCCACGAAGCACTTCGGGTCATGATATGAAGCGCTTCACCGCCGTCGTCCCGGCCGGGCGCTTCGATCCGGCCACCGCGTCCGACCGGGTGATCCTCGACTTCGACTCCCGGCACCGTCGCCGCATCGTGCTGTATGGCGAGGCCGGGACCGTGGTCCTGCTCGACCTGTCCGAGGCCGTGCATCTGCGCCATGGCGACGGCTTGGTGGCCGAAGAGGGGGGCATCGTCCTGGTCGCGGCGGCGCCGGAAAGCCTGGTCGAGATCCGCGCCGTCAGCCAGGCCGAACTGATCCGCATCGCCTGGCATCTCGGCAACCGGCATCTGCCGACCCAGCTGCTGCCGGACGCGCTGCGCATCCGCACCGACCATGTGATCGAGGAGATGGTGCGCGGCCTCGGCGGCACGGTCACCGCGATCGAGGCCCCGTTCGACCCGGAGGGCGGCGCCTATGGCCATGGCACCGTGCAGGGGCATTCGCATGGCTGAGGGGCGCATGGCCGACGGGGCCCTGTACCGGCTGATGGCCTGGCTATCGCCATCCTACCCGGTCGGCGCCTTCAGCCATTCCAGCGGCCTGGAATGGGCGGTCGAACAGGGCTGGGTGGTCGACCGGGCGGGTCTGATCGCCTGGATCGAGGACGCACTGGCACACGGCGCCGGCTGGAACGACGCCGTACTGTTCACCCACGCCCACCGCGCTGCGGCCTTGGGCGACGACGCCCGGCTGGCCGAGATCGCCGATCTCGCATCGGCGCTGGCCACCTCGCGCGAACGCCAGGTCGAGACCCTGGCCCAGGGCACCGCCTTCCTGACTATCTCGCGGTCCAGCTGGCCGGCGCCCGGACTGGAGCGGCTGGCCGCGCGCATCGGCGAGACCGTGGCCTATCCGGTGGCGGTCGCCGCCTGCACCGCCGGCCACGGCATCCCGCTGGCGCCGTCGCTCACCGCCTTCCTGCACGCGCTGGCGGCCAACCTGGTGTCGGCGGCGCAGCGGCTGGTGCCGCTGGGCCAGACCGACGGCCAGCGATCCATCGCCGCGCTGATGGCGGCGGTCGAGGCTGCCGGCGCCCGGGCGCTGGCCCTGCCGGACGGCGATCCGTTCCGCCATTGCGGCGGCCTGGCCGCGGTCGCCGACATCGCATCGATGCAGCACGAGACCCAGTACACGAGGTTGTTCCGCACATGACCCGCACCCAGAATGGTCCCCTCCGCGTCGGCATCGGCGGCCCCGTCGGCTCCGGCAAGACGGCGCTGATGGACGCGCTCTGCAAGGCGTTCCGCGACCGCTACGACATCGCCGCCATCACCAACGACATCTACACCAAGGAGGATGCGGAGTTCCTGAACCGCGCCGGGTCGCTGTCCTCCGACCGCATCCTGGGGGTCGAGACCGGCGGGTGCCCGCACACCGCGATCCGCGAGGACGCCTCGATCAACCTGGCGGCGGTGGCGGAGATGCGGCGCCGCTTCCCCGGCCTCGACCTGGTGCTGATCGAATCCGGCGGCGACAATCTGGCCGCCACCTTCAGTCCGGAACTGGCGGATCTCACCATCTACGTCATCGACGTTTCGGCCGGCGACAAGATCCCGCGCAAGGGCGGGCCGGGCATCACCCGGTCCGACTTGCTGGTGATCAACAAGACCGACTTGGCGCCGCTGGTCGGCGCCTCGCTCGAGGTGATGGATCGGGATTCCCGCAAGATGCGCGGCGACCGTCCCTTCGTCTTCGCCCGCGTCCGCAGCGGCGTCGGCGTGGCCGACATCGCCAGCTTCATCGAGACGGCCGGGGGGCTGGTTCCGCGCTGATGTGAGAAAGGCGGGGCCGGGAGCCGGTGGCTCCCTACCGCACCACCGGCTTCAGCGCCTGCAGCCAGACCAGCACGGCGGCGGCGCCGGCGTCGGGGACGCCGATGGCGCGTTCGCCGAGATAGCTGGCCCGACCCAGCTTCGGCCGCATCCGGGCCGTGGCGTCGGTGCCCGACCGCGCCGCGGTGACGCAGGCGGTCCAGCACTCGGCCACGGATTTGCCGCCGGCCACGGCCGCCGAAAAGGCCTCGGCCGCCGGGTGCAGCGCGTCCAGCATGGTGCGGTCGCCCGGCTTGGCGCCGCCGAGATCGCCGATGGCCTGTACCGCCACGGCGAAGGCCTCGCCCCAGGCGGCGGGGCTGGGCGTCGCGTCGCCGGTTAGGCGCCGGGCCGCGCGCAGCAGGGCGGTGGCGTAGAACGGGCCGGAGCTGCCGCCGATCGCCCGGCGCAGCGCGTCGCCGATCGACGTCAGCGCCTTGGCCGGATTGGCCCAGGCAGTGTCGGGCAAGGCACGGATCGCCTCGGCCGCCCGCACCATGCTGGCGCCGAGATCGCCGTCGCCGGCCCGAGAATCGAGGTCGGTCAGATGCGCCTCGGCCTTGACCAGTGCCGCCGCCACCGCCAGCCCGGCCGCCTTCAGCGCCGGGGCAAGCGGCGAGGGGGCAACCTCCGCCTCGGCAACCTTGGCCGGCTCCGGTGCGGCGATCCGGCGCTTCGGCTCGATCCGGCCGCCGCCCGGCCAGGCCGGGGCCGCCGTGGTCGCGTCCAGCAGCGCGAGGCGGGTATCGTCGAGCTTGAGCAGGCTGAGCGAGCAGCCCGGCATGTCCAGCGCGGTCAGGAAATTGCCGGCCCAGGCCCGTTCCACTGCGATGCCGCGCGCCGCCAGATCGGCCAGGGCGGCACGGGCGACGATCGACAGCTCCATCGGCGGCGTGGCGCCCAGGCCGTTGACCAGCAGCGCCACCCGGTCGCCGCGGCCGAGGCTGCGGTCGGACACGATTGCGTCCAGCATTTCGGCCACCAGCGCATCCGCCGGCTGCATCGGGCCGCGGCGAACCCCGGCCTCCCCATGGATGCCCAGGCCCAGCTCGATCTCGTTGTCGCCGAGGGTGAAGCCGGGTTTGCCCGCGGTCGGCACGGTGCAGGCGCCCAGCGCCACGCCCATGCTGCCCAGATCGGCGGCGGCGTTGCGGGCGATCGCGGCGACCTCGGCCAGTGGTTTGCCGGCGGCGATGGCGGCGCCGGCAAGCTTGTGGATCAGCACGGTGCCGGCGATGCCGCGGCGGCGCGAGGCCTCGACCGTGTCGCGTAGGGCCACGTCGTCGGCCACGACCACGATCTCGACCGGGATGCCCTCGTCCCGCGCCAGCTCCGCCGCCAGGCCGAAGTTCAGCCGGTCGCCGGTGTAGTTCTTGACCACCAGCACCACCCCCGCCGGGCCTGCGGCGGCGCGGATCCCGGCCAGCACCGCATCGACGCTGGGCGAGGTGAAGACGTCGCCGGCGATGGCGCCGGCCAGCATGCCGGGGCCGACATAGCCGGCATGGGCCGGTTCATGCCCGCTGCCGCCGCCGGACAGCAGGGCGACCGGCCGCGACGCCGGCACCGGCAGGTCGGCGCGGACCACCACCGCCTCTTCCTCCAGCAGGGCCAAGCCGGGCTGCAGGTCGACGAAGCCCTCCAGCATCTCGCGCAGGATGTGCCGGGGATTGTTGATCAGTTTCTTCATGTCACAGGCCTCGCTGGGGCATGGGGCACAGAGATGGAAGGGGGCCGCGCGTCAATCCTCGTTGCGCTGCCACACCTCGGCCAGGGCCTTGTCGGCGCGCAGCCGGGCGGCGATGGCGGACAGTTTCGGGCATTCGGCGGCGAACCATTCGCTGCGCGGCCGCCAGCGGTTCATCACCGCGATGTAGATGTCGATGGCCGACCGGGTCTCGCCCAGGAACCAGGGCGTGCCGGTCACCGCCTCCATCTGGCGCCACAGCGCCTTGCGGTGCTCGTCGGTCGCGGCGCGAAGCTCGGCCTTGGCGGTGTCGCCCGACACCCAGCGGCCAGGATCGTCGCCGAAGGCCCAGGTCGGGTACAGCGCGGCGACGATGAACACCAGACGGCGCAGGAACACCGCCCGGGCCGGATGGCCGGCCGGCGGGGCCAGCCCCGCATCCGGCGCGACATCGGCCAGATGCAGGGTGATCGCCGCGCTCTCGGTCATGACGGTTCCGTCGGGCAGCACCAGAACCGGCACCTGGGTCAGCGGGTTCAGGCGGCGCAGCAGCTCGCGGTCGTCCGGGTTGTCGTAGACATCGACCGACTTGACCGCATGGGGCACGCCGGCGATGGCCAGCATGATCTCGCTGAGCGTCGAGCCGGTGCCCGGCGTGGCATAGAGCGTGTACATCGGTCTTCCCCATATCTTCGCGCGCGCCCAGCAGTCCTAACACGGCGCAGCGGCGCGCGACATCTGGTGTGAGCACGGGACAGGAACAGGGTTGCCGCGGACCTCCCGGGTTTGCTCAAATGCCGTCAACAAACTGTAACAAATGGGGGCCTCGGATGACGCGATACGGTTCGACTGCGATGGTGCTCGCCCTGCTGGCGATGACCGGTGCGGCGCAGGCGCAGCAGGCCCCGGGGCCCGACGACAACCTCAACGCCGTGCTGTGGGACCAGGTCTCGGTGGAGGCGCAGGGCAATGCGATCGGCGCCTATGCGCTGGCGAGGTTCCGCCTGGACGAGGCGCTGGCCGATTCGTCGCGCACCGCGGCCCCGGCGGAACAGACCGGCGATTTCAAGAATTTCCCGCCGGCGATCGTGCTCGACGTCGACGACACCGTGCTGAACACCTCGCCCTACCAGGCCCGCAACGTGGCGGAAGGCACCGGCTTCGACCCGAAGACCTGGACCCAGTACGTCAATGCCAAGGTCGACACGGCGATCCCCGGCTCGGTCGAGTTCACCCAATACGCGGCGTCGAAGGGCGTGAAGGTGTTCTACGTCACCAACCGCACCAAGGAGGAGGAGGGGCCGACGGTCGAGCATATGAAGGCGCTGGGCTTCCCGATGGGCGACAATGTCGACACCTTCCTCAGCGCGAAGGAGCAGCCGGATTGGAGCTCGGCCAAGGGCACGCGGCGCGCCTTCATCGCCAAGGACTACCGGATCTTGCTGCTGCTCGGCGACAATCTCGGCGACTTCACCGATTCCTACAAGGGCGCGGTGGATGAGCGGCAGAAGGTGTTCGACGCGGCCAAGGACCATTGGGGCCGCGACTGGATCGTGATCGCCAACCCGACCTACGGCTCGTTCGAATCGGCACCGTACAAGGGCGACTACAAGCTGCCGGCGACGGAGCAGCGCAAGCTGAAGATCGAGGCGCTGCAGCCCTGGAACGGGCAGTAGGTTCTAAAACCCGTTGCGGCCCTGGAAGGGGTGCCCGGTGAGCAGCGAAACCAGATGCGCCAGCATCAGGATCACCACCAGGGCCGCGACCATCATCACCGGGATCACCGGGAACAGGCGCACCTCGCCCGGCGGCGGCTTGCGCCAGTCCATAACCACCATGGCCACGGCGACGGCCAGGGCGATGGCGAGGACGATGATGGTGTTGGTCAGGTCGAGCATCGGGATCCCGCGGATGGCACCGGCCCTGCGGTAGCATCCGGGCGGGGCGGGACGGAAGGGCGGATTGCTGGCCTGTACCCGCCATGCGGGTTGCATCCGCGGCCGCGATTGCCGATATCGGCGCGGCAAGGGATCACGGGGTCGGGCGATGAAGCGGTTCTACAAGGACGTGGCGGCGGTGCAGGCCGGCGATGGCTACGGCGTCACTCTGGACGGCAGGCCGATCAAGAGCCCGGCCAAGGCGGCGTTCACCGTGCCCAGCCGCGCGCTGGCCGAGGCGGTGGCGGCGGAATGGGCGGCGCAGGGCGACACCATCGTGCCGTCCTCGATGCCGCTGATGCAGCTGGCGGCGACCGCGATCGACAAGGCGGCACCGAATCGCGCCGTCATCATCGACACCATCGCCCCTTATGGCGGCAGCGACCTGCTGTGCTACCGGGCCGAGGCGCCGGCGGCGCTGGCGGAGCAGCAGCACGTTGTCTGGCAGCCGTTGCTGGACTGGGTGATGACTGCGCATGACGCGCCGCTGGCCGTGACCGCAGGCATCATCCACAAGGCCCAGCCCGAGGCATCGCTGGCGGCGCTGCGCGCCGTGGTCGAGGCCCAGGACGACTGGCGGATGACGGCACTGCACCAGGTGACGTCGCTGACCGGGTCGCTGGTCATCGGCCTCGCCGCCCTGGCCGGCCGGATCGACGCCGAAGCCGCCTTCGCGGCGGCGGAGCTGGACGAGACCTTCCAGATCGAGCGCTGGGGCGAGGATGCGGAGGCCAAGGCCCGCCGCG
>NZ_JBYRFX010000438.1:0-1872 GCF_057815775.1 Inquilinus sp. | reverse complement strand
CACGCGTCACCTCGCTGCCGTCGCCATTCGCCAGCACCCGCAGCGGCACCGACACTTCGGCCCCGTCGGGCAGCACCACCCAATGGTCGGCGATGCGGAACGGGTTGGGCGGAGTGAACCGCACCCGCACGTCGCCCTCGGGTGTGGCCGCCACCCAATTCTCGCCGTCGCGGCGCAGCGACCCGGCCAGGCCGCTGGCCCATTGCATGAAATTCTCCGGCACGGCCAGGAAGGCGTAGACGGCTTCCGGGTCGCGGTCGATCCAGACGCCGAGGGTGCGGGAGGCCAAGGCTGCAGAAGGACGGGGGCTGAGCATGGCGGGATCCTCAATGTGACGGCTGCCAGTCTGGCAGGTGCAGTCCCGCCCGGCTTGAACGAAACGGCCAGTTCCCGAATTGTTCCTTTTGCTGGACATCGGCCGATGTTCTTAGTACGTTCCATCTGTGTCGGGTCGATGCGGAGCCATCGGCCGAGATCAGAGGAGATCCGGGAATGGGGATCGCGCGCGAAGTCCGGGAACGGGACGGCTTGAAGCTTTATCGCAATGCGCTGTCGCGCCGCCTGCTGGCGGCCGAAGGCCATGCGCCGGTGCTGCGGGCGGCGGTCTGCGAATTCCCCGACCTGCTGGGATTCGACCTGTGGCAGCACCCGTCCGGCGCCCTCATGCTGTGCCGCACCGACAACCGCCCGGCCACCCTGGCGAAGGACAAGACCTGGGCCATGGCCCGCGGCGAGGTGCTGTTCGCCAGTGCCCAGCGGACGGATGCCGCGCCGGCCGGATCGCTGCCGGTCCCGGCGGCACAGGGCCAGATGGCGTTCCTCTGAGCCGCCGCGACGCCGGCGGCGGTCAGCCCAGCGCCGCGCGGCGGCGCTCCAGGCTGGCCTGGGGCCACAGCTCCGCCAATTCGTAGAACTCCTCGAAGGCCGGGACGCCGTCCGGCAGCCCGATCCAGGGCAGCTTCGACCGGGTGAAGATGTGCACGTCGGGCGGCAGCGCCGCGGGGTCATCCAGCGTGCCGGTGCGGACGAAGCGTATGGCGGTCCGGCCGCTATAAATGCTCCACAACGCGGTGCGGCAGGTGGGGCAGCGGTGAATGACATGCGGCTCGCCGCTGTCGGTCGGCACGCCGACGGGCTCCGGCTGGCCCGACCGCAACGCAACCCGGTCGGCCTCGATCAGGGCGTTGAGCACGAAGGCGCTGCCGGTCTGCCGCTGGCAGTCGCGGCAATGGCAGCAATGCACGATCATCGGCGGCGACAGCAGCCGGTACCGCACGGTTCCGCCGGCGCAGCCGCCTTCGAGGATGCCGGTCATCTCCCCCTCGTGCAGCGATCGACCGCACCAGCCTATCACATCAGCCACGGCCCTCCTGTCAGGAGGGTTGGAGAGGCAGGCCGGGATCGCGACGGCGCGGATGATCAAGCCGATGCGGTTCCACTCGTGCCCGGGCTGTTATCCCGCCGCCTTCGGCGTTGCGGCCGGGCCGCCCAAGCGCGCGGCCAGCTCGTCCAGATCCTGGACGAACCAGACCGCGTGCTGCCGGTTGGCTTCCCGTACCCAGTCGCGCAGGGCGCTGCTGGCGGCCAGATGGCTCGAGATGTCGCCGACGACGGCCAGCCGCAACTGATAGTTGACGATCTTCTGCGGGACCGCCCCGGCGAGGCCGGAGCGCAGGTCGAAGAAGGCGGGGGCCAGACGGCTGACGGGCAGGGCGACCAGCGATGCGCTTTCGCCCATCGCGTCGCCGACCAGGTCGACGGCGCCCCGTTCGCTGTCGATCAGCGGTCCATCCGCCGGGCAGAGCATCACCCGCTCGCCGCTCCATTCTTCGATCATCGCTGTTTCCCCTCATGCCGAGGCCGTGTCTCTAT
>NZ_JBYRFX010000437.1:0-13004 GCF_057815775.1 Inquilinus sp. | reverse complement strand
GAATTTGCTTTGGGCAGGGCCGATCCGGAGATCGTTCGAGAACGCGCTGGTGGGAGTCGGCTGGTGGTGGTTTCGAGAACCGGCGCGCAGCGGACGTTGGTCCGTGAGCACCGGAAGCGGAGAAACCGCCATCAGACGGCCGCACCAGTAGCGTTATCGGGCGGTCTCCGCCCAGGGCATCACAGGCACGGCGGCAACACTGTTCATCGGCGAGCCGTCGACCAGCTTGCTGGAATAGGACAGGTAGACCAGCGTGTTGCGCGGCCGGTCGAACATCCGCACCACCTGGGTTTCCTTGAACAGGATCGAGGTGGAGCTGTCGAACACCTCTTTCTGGCGGTCGACGCGGTCCGGCAGGGTGATCGGGCCGACCTGGCGGCAGGCCAGGGCGAAGCGCGACGGATCCTCGGCCAGGCCGAGCCAGCCAGAGACGCCGCCGGTGCGGGCCTGGCTGAGATAGCAGGCGACACCGGGAATATCCGGGTCGGTGAAGGCCTCGACGCAGACCTTGTGGTCCGGGCCGATCAGCTTGAAGGCGGTGTTGACGCAGCCGACATCGTCGGCCCGGGCGCTGGCCGAGGCCAGCAGCGCCGCCGTGGCGGCGAGGATCAGAAGCCGCATGGTCACACCCGCTCCGACAGCCAGATCGCGGTGCGCGTCGCCGCCTTGACCGCGCCGGACAGCACGCGATAGGCCGGCGCCAGCTCCGCCTCATGCTCCAGCCCGATGTCGCGGTGCTCCAGCTCCTCCGCGCGGAAGCGCTCGATCACCGCCTTCAGCTCCGGCTCATCGGTGCCCAGCGCCTCGGCCTGGTGGGCATAATGGGCGTCGATCACCTCTTCGACCGCGACGGTGCAGGCCATCGCCGCGCGTTCGCCCAGCAGCGCCGTCGCCGCGCCCATGGCGAAGGCACCGACATGCCAGAGCGGATGCAGCAGCGTCGGCCGCACGCCGCGGGCCGTCACCATCCGGTCAAAGGTGGCGAGATGTTCGCGCTCCTGCTCCGCCATATGCTCGATCACCGGCCCCTTGGGGCCACGGCCGAGCACGGCGAGCTGGCCTTCATAGATCCGCTTGGCGCCGTATTCGCCGGCATGGTCGACCCGGATCATCCGGGCGATGCGGTCAGGGCCGGACAGGTCGCCCGGCAGGGCGCGGCGGGACGCGGTCATGCGGTGCTGGTTCCCCCTGCAGAGGCCTCGATCAGGCCGGGCGGCGGATCGCGGCGCGCAGCAGCACGAGACCGGCGATCACCGAGACGATGGCATTGTAGCCCGCCATGGAGATGCCGAACAGGACGAAGCCCGGAACGTCGCAGCGCACCACCGGGGCGGCCAGCAGCTGGTCGCGCAGCGAGGCGGCGGTGCCGCTGCCGAACGAGATCGCCGAGGTGCAGGCGGTGAAGCCCGGCCACCAATGGTATTCGACCCCGGCATGGTAGACCGCCAGGGCGCCGCCGATCAGGATCACGATCCCGGCGAGCACCAGCAGGACCCGCCGCGCCGGGCGGACCACCGCGGCCAGCAGGCCGAGCACGATGGTCGCCCACCATGGCCCGCGCTGGTACATGCACAGCTCGCAGGGCTGCAGCCCGCCGAGATATTCCGAGGCGTAGACGGTGCCCAGCACGACGACGCCCAAAGCGGCCGTGAGCCAGGCAAGAAGATCGAGGCGGCGCAACATGGCGCGGATCATGCCGTGCGCCCGACCCGCCGCACAGTGCCGAAATGTCGCGAGCCCGGCAGGGCTGCATTGCCTCGGTGCCGGCGCCCGGCGCGCCTGGGTCAGGCGGCCAGCAACCGGGCCTGGAACGCCGCATCGAGGTTGCTGCCGGTGACCACCGACGCGACCCGGCGCCCGGCGAAGCGGGCCTGATTCGTGAGGATGGCGGCCAGGCCGGCGGCGCCCGACGGTTCCGCCAGCACCCCGGCCATGCGCAGCAGCAGCCGGGCCGCGGCGAGGATCGCGTCGTCGTCGACCACTAGGATCTCGTCGACCACGGCGCGCAGCTGGTCCACGGCGGACGGCACCGGGCGGGCGATCGCCATGCCGTCGGCGATGGTGTCGGTATCAGCGGTGTCGATCGCCCGGCCGGCGGCAAACGACTGCGCCATGGCCGGCGCGCCGCGCGCCCCCACGCCGAGGATCCGCGTGCCCGGCGCGTGCGCCTTGAACCAGGAGCCGACGCCGGTCGCCAGCGCGCCGTCGCCGATCTGGACGATGACGTCGTCGAAGACATGGCCCGCGGCGGTCAGTTCCTGGCCGATCACGCCGGCGCCGGCGGTGACGATGCGGTGGCCGCCATCCTCGATGAAGACGGCGCCGGTCTCGGCAGCGATGCGGCGGGCCAGGGCCTTGCCGTCGCCCTCCGCCGGGTCGACCACCCGCACCGTGGCGCCCAGCCGGCGCATGGCGTCGAGCTTCAGCGGATTGGCCCAGGCCGGCGCCAGGATGGTGGTGGCCACGCCGCGCCGGGCGGCCGCCCGCGCCAGCCCCTGGCCGAAATTGCCGCTGGAGGTGGCGATCACCGCCGCCGGCCGGGGATCCAGCGCCGCCAGCACCGCCTCGGTGCCGCGCCCCTTGAACGAGCGGACGGGATTCAGCGTCTCGACCTTCAGGGTGCAGGCGCAGCCCAGCGCGGCGTCGAGCGCGCCATGGCTCATGACCGGTGAATCGAGGAAGACCGGATCGATGGCGGCGCGGGCCGCGAGAATCTCCTGCGGCGTGATCGGAATGCCGGCCTGCGCGTCCATAACGGTGTCCTTCCTGTCGTGAGCCACCGGACTCTAGCCGGCTTCGGTCCGGCTGATGTTGAAATGTCATGCGTCATGACGCAAAATTCTTGCATGAACACCGCCGCCCCAACGCTCGACCGGCTCGACCATCGCCTGCTCGCCCTGCTGCAATCCGACAGCGGCCAGACGCTGGAGGCGCTGGGCGATGCGATCGGCCTGTCGCCCAGCGCCGTGCAGCGCCGCATCGCCCGCTATCGCGCCGACGGGCTGCTGCTGCGCCAGATCGCGGTGCTCGATCCCGGCCGGTTCGACGGCGTGGTGCTGGCCACGGTGTTCGTGACCCTGGAGCAGGAATCGGTCGCCCTGCACCGCGCCTTCCGCGAGCGCATGCGGGCGGCGCCGGAGGTGCAGCAATGCTACGATCTGGCCGGCAGCCGCGACTATCTCGTGATTCTCGCGGTCACCGGCATGCGGGCCTGCCGCAGCGTGCTGGACCGGCTGTTCATGACCGATCCGAACGTCAAGCGCTTCGACACCCATTTCGTGTTCGAGGCTGTCAAGACCGGCCTGGCCCTGCCCACCACGGGGACGGAAGGCTGATCGTCAACGGACCCGAGCAATTTCGTTGACGCCGGTCCGTTGCTGCCTAAGATGCGGCCCCGCGCGGGCGTGGCGGAATTGGCAGACGCGCTGGACTCAAAATCCAGTTCTGGTGACAGAGTGTCGGTTCGACCCCGACCGCCCGCACCACACAGATCGAGATCGGGCCTGCAGGGCCCTGCCCGGCCAAGTGAGGCTTGGTCTTTTTCTGTCGCCCCTCTTGACTGACTAGTCACTCACTCATATCTGTCACCCAGCAGTTTGGGACAGAACGCATGGCCAGGCCGAAAAGCGACGACAGGCGGAGCGCGATCATGGCGGCGGCGACGCGCGTCATCGCCGCCCAGGGGCTGGGCGCGGCGACGGCGGCGATCGCCAAGGAGGCCGGAATCTCCAACGGGTCCCTGTTCACCTACTTCGCGACGAAGGCCGAGCTGATGAACCAGCTCTATGCCGAGTTGAAGGCGGAGCAGGCCGCGGTGGCCTTGGACGGGTTGCCGGAGGGCGACGACATCCGCGCGCAGGTCTTCCACATGTGGTCGCAGTGGCTGCGCTGGGCGATTTCCAGCCCCGAACGGCGCCGGACGCTGGCCCTTCTCCGCGTCTCCGACGACATCACCGTGGAAAGCCACGAGATGGCAAGCCGGACGATGGCGGAGATTGCCGGGCTGCTGGAGCGGAGCCGGGAGAACGGCCCGATGCGGGATGTCCCGCTGGGCTTCGTCGTCGCCCTGATGGCCGCCGTCACCGACGCGACCATCGACTTCATGATCCGCGATCCCGAGAACGCCGACAAGCACGGCACGGCCGCGTTCGACGGCCTCTGGCGAATGATCGCCTGACTTTTCGTCCCCTGAATGACTGACTAGACAGACAATGAAGCGGAGCCGGATATGGCGAAGGCTGCTTTGAACACCGCGTCGGATCGCAAGGCGTACATCGTCACCGGCCCGACCGCCGGCATCGGGCGCCTGACGGCCCTGCAGCTGGCCAAGCATGGCACGGTCGTGCTGGTCGGCCGGGACCGCCAGAAGCTCGACGACGTGCGGAAGACCATCGGACAGCAGGGCGGGCATGCGGTGCCGGTCGTGTGCGACCTGTCGGACCTTGCCAGCGTGCAGCGTGCGGCCGCTGAGATCATCGCGCTCGGCCTCCCGATCGCCGGCCTGCTCAACAACGCCGGCATCTTCCCGACGCGCGTCCTGAAAAACGCACGGGGCTGGGACAGGGCGTTCGCGACCAACCATCTCGGCCCATTCGCGCTGACGGAGGCGCTGGTGCCGCATCTCCCCGATGGCACGAACGTCCTTTTCGTCGTCTCCGCGGTGGAGGATCCCGAGCGGAAGCCGGCCGTGTCCGCCGGGTTTCGCGGCGCTCGCTATCTCTCGGCGGAGGCCAGTGCGCGTGGCGAATGGAACCCTGGCGGCTCCGCCAAGCCGGGCTTCGACGCCTACGCCACGTCCAAGCAGTGCAACCTCGCCACCGCCCTGGTGTTCGCCCGCGAGACGCCACGGCTGCGCGTCAATGCGGTCGAGCCCGGCTTCAATCCGACCACCAGCCTGGGGCGTGATGCCGGCATCGTCGCACGGCTTCTGGTGGCGGGCCTCGCCCCGCTGCTGGTGCCGTTGCTGATGCCCTTCATGAAATTCCTGAGCACCCCGAAGCGGGCCGCGCGGGTGATCACGACCATCGTGACCGACACATCCGGCTGGACCGGTGTCTACTACGACGAGGGCGGCCAGCCGATGCAGGGCTCCACCCTCGCGCGCGATCCGAAGTTCACAGATCGCGTCGTCGCCGAGACGCGCGCCTTGCTGTCGACGGTTCCGCAATAAGACTCATAGAGAAGAGAGATCCGCCATGAGCAATCCTATCAGCAATGACAGCCGCAAGCGCCTGGCGCTCGTCACCGGCGCATCCTCCGGCATCGGCCGGGCCTTTGCCTGGCGGCTCGGCGCCGACGGCTACGACCTCGTGGTCGTGGGCCGCCGTCGCGACCGGCTGGACGAACTCGTCGCCGAACTCCCTGACGTCACGGTCCGGCCCCTGGTCGCCGACCTCGGCACCGATGTCGGCATCCAGGCGGTCGCCGATGTCTGCGCGGGCGAGGCGCTGACCCTGCTCGTCAACAACGCCGGCGTCGCCCACTACATGCCGTTCACCGAGCTGCCGGCCGACAAGGCGACCGAGCTGCTGCATGTGAAGGTGGTCGCGCCGACGCTGCTGGCCCGGGCCGCGGCGCCCGGCATGGTGGCGCGGGGCGAAGGCACCATCATCAATGTGGCCGGCATGCTGGCGTTCAGCGGGCCGGCACCGATCGACAAGCTGCCGCTGCGCCGGGCCGTGTACACGGGAACACTGGCCCATATCGTGGCGCTGTCGCAGGCGCTGCATGAGGAGCTGAAATCCCAGGGGCTGCGGGTCCAGGTGCTGTGCCCGGGCGTGGTCGCGACCGAGTTCCACGAGCGCCAGGGGCTCGACCTCAGCGCCGTCACGCGCATGTCGGCGGACGACGTGGTGACCGCCAGCCTGCGCGGGCTCGACCTCGGCGAGGTCGTCTGCGCCCCCGGCGTCGAGCGGTCCGACCTGCTCGACGCGGTGTTCACCGCCGACCTCGCGGCCTTCGCCGCGCAGTCGCCGCAGCTGGCGGCGCGCTACCGCACGCCGTGAGGGATCAGGCCGGACTCGTCGTGGCCTGCGGTCCGGCGGCGCGTTTGCTGCGCGGCCGGATCACGCAGTCGGCCACGCTGTCCAGCTCGTTCAGCTCCGCCGCGTGGCGCTGGCCCCATGCGCACAGGGCCAGCAGCACCGGCTCCAGGCTCAGCCCCAGGGCCGTGGCGGAATAATCGACGCGCGGCGGCACCTGGCGGAAGATCTCGCGATCGACCAGCCCGTGTTCCTCCAGCTCGCGCAACTGCTGGATCAGCACCTTCTGGCTGACCGCCGGCACCAGCCGCCGCAGCTCCGACAGCCGCTTCGGCCCGTCGAACAGATGGTACAGCAGCACCGCCTTCCAGCGGCCGGCGATCACCTTCAGCGCCCGTTCGGCCGGCAGCGCCGGCAGTCGCTTGATGGTCTCGGCCATAGGCACCATCCGGTCAGTATGGAACGAAAGGGTGTGTAGCCCCGCCCCTGGACGATACGGCTGAATGCGGCCCGCAACCAGTCAGCTGTGAGGCCGCCATGCAAGCCATTCGATTGAGCCGGTTCGGGGAACCCGACGTGCTCGACATCGTCGACATTCCCGCCCCGGTCCCCGCCCCCGGCGAAATCCTGGTCCGGATCCGGGCCGCCGGCGTCAATTTCTTCGAGACGCTGGTCCGCCGCGGCCTTTATCCCGGTGCCGAGCTGCCGGTGGTCCCGGGCGTCGAGGCGGTCGGCGAGATCGTGGGCCTGGGCGATGGCGTCGACTCCGCCCTGCTGGGCCGGCGGGTGGCGGTGCCGCTGTTCGCCATCGGCCGCGGCTCCGGCGGCTATGCGGAATTCGTGGCGGTCGATGCCGCCGCGGCGGTGCCGGTGCCGGACGGGCTGTCCGACGCCGATGCCGCGGCCCTGCTGGTGCAGGGGCTGACGGCGCTGAACCTGGTACGCCAGGGTCCGCCGCGGGGCCGGACGGTGCTGGTGATGGCCGCGGCCGGCGGGGTCGGGTCGCTGCTGCTGCAGCTGGCGAAGCGGGCCGGCGCGGCCCAGATCATCGCCGCGGTCGGCAGCCCGGAGAAGCTGGACATCGCCCGATCCCTGGGTGCCGATGCTGCGATTGACACCAGCCGGCCCGGCTGGGCCGACCGGGTGCGCGAGGCCACCGGCGGTGCCGGGGTCGAGCTGATCTACGACACGGTCGGCGGCGAGACGACCGCGGCGGCCCTGCCGGCCCTGGCCCCACGCGGCGAGCTGGTCTTCGCCGCGCTGAACCGCTTCACCCTGCCCCCTGCCGCGATCGAAGGCATGGCCCAGCAGAACCAGTCGCTGCGCGGCTTCGCCCTGCTGCCATTGCTGGACCCGGCGACCCTGCGGGACGGCCTGGCCGAGCTGTTCGGCCTGGCGGTGGACGGCAGGCTGACGCTGCTGCCCGCTGCGCGCTATCCCCTCGACCAGGCTGCCGAGGCGCACCGCGCCCTGGAAGGCCGGCGCACCACCGGCAAGGTTGTCCTCGAGCCCTGACGCCGGATCGAGGCAGAGCCGGTCCGGCTAGAGGACGAAGTCGCCTGCGGCGAGAGTGACGTGGCTGGTGAGCAGGATGGAGAAATCGGCGGCGCCGTCGCCGTCGACGTCACCGGCGATCACGGTGTCGCCGCCGCTGAAGGCGTAGTGCAATTCGCCGGCCTGGTGGGTGAAGTCGCCGGTGCCGATGAAGCGGAACCCCTGGTCGCCGGCCGCGCCGGGGTCGGTGTCGGCGTCGATCCGGCTCAGATCGATCCTGTCGCCCTCGGCCTGGCTGAAATCGGTGATCCGGTCGGCCGCCGCCACCGTGCTGTCGCCTGTCCACTGGTAGAGGAAGACGTCGGCCCCGGCCCCGCCGGTCAGCGTGTCGACGCCCGCACCGCCATCGAGCGTGTCGTTGCCGTCCCGGCCGAAGAGACTGTCATCACCGCCATAGCTGGACAGGACATTGTCCGCGGCCGAACCGTACAGCCCATCCCCGAAATCGATGGTCCCCTGAACGTTTTCGACATTGGCGATCACGTCGCCTTCGGCCTCGCCGCCATAACCCATGCCCGAGGCCAGGTCGACAAACACGCCGGCATCGCCGTTGTAGTCGACGGTGTCGACACCGGCGCCGCCGTCGAGATGATCGGCCCCTGCCCCGCCCTGGAGGAAGTCGTTGCCATCCATGCCAAGCAGCGTGTCATTGCCGTCGCGGCCGAAAAGGCCGTCATCGCCGCCATAGCCGGACAGGATGTTGTCCGCGGCCGAGCCGGACAGCCCATCCCCGAAGCCGGTGGTGCCCTGGACATTCTCGACACCGCTGATCACGTCGCCCTGGGCCTCGCCGTCATAGCCCACGCCGGCGGCCAGATCGACATACACCCCGGCATCGCCGTTGTAGTAGATGGTGTCGATGCCGTCGCCGCCATCGAGATGGTCGGCCCCGGCGCCGCCCTGGAGGAAGTCGTTGCCACCGCCCCCGACCAGCGTGTCGTTGCCGTCCCGGCCGTAGAGAAAATCGTCGCCGCCATAGCCGGACAGGACGTTGTCCACGGCCGAGCCGAGCAGCCAGTCGCCGAAGCTGCCGGTGCCCTGGACGTTCTCGACATTCGCGATCACATCGCCTACGGCCTCGCCGTAATAGCCCAGGCCCGAGGCCAGATCGACATAGACCCCGGCATTGCCGTTGTAGTCGACGGTGTCGACGCCGGCCCCACCGTCGAGATGATCGGAACCGGCGCCGCCCTGGAGGAAATCATCCTGGTTTCCGCCGTTGAGCGTGTCGTTTCCGTCAAGACCGAAAAGGTTGTCATTGCCGTCACGGCCGGAGAGAACATTGTCCACGGCCGAGCCGAGCAATGTGTCATTGCCCCCGGCACTGGCCACATTCTCGACATCGACCAGCCGGTCATCCGCGTCGCCGCTCCAGGACGCGGTCCCGAGGGCCAGGTCGACCCGGATGTTCGGATTGGTCTCGCTGGCGGTGGCATCGGTGGCGTTGGCATAGTCGACGGTGTCGTTGCCGTCGCCGCCGTCGAGGACATCGGCGCCGTTGGCGCTGTAGAGCAGATCGTCGCCACCGCCGCCGTCCATCTGGTCGTTGCCGGCGTTGCCGAAGGGCACGTTCACGGCAAAGTCCGGATCACCGAAGAGCGTGTCGTTGCCGTCGCCGCCATAGAGGACATCGTCCTCGAATCCGCCGGCGAGCGTGTCATTGCCGTTGGCGCCCCACAGCGTGTCGGCCCCATTATCGCCCATCAGGATGTCGTTGCCGTCCCCACCGGCGATGGCATCGTTGCCGAAGCTGCCGTCCAGCATATTGTCGCTGCTCGATCCCAGCAGGGTGTCGTCGTACGAACTGCCCCAGATGTTCTCGATATTGGAGAGGACATCGCCCTGGGCGTCGCCGCCCTGGCCCAGGCCCGAGGTCAGGTCGACATAGATCGCAGCACCGCCGTCGACGTAGGCGACCGCGTCGACACCGTCGCCGCCGTCCAGCCTGTCGGCCCCGGCTCCGCCGTATATCAGGTCGTTGCCGGCGCCGCCGTCGAGCGTGTCGTTGCCGAAGTCATAGAAGTAGTTGTTGAAACCGTCATGCAGCACGTCGTCGCCATCCCCGCCATGGAGGGTGTCGTCTGCGCCGCCACCAAACAGAATGTCATTGCCGGCGCCACCGTCGAGCGTGTCGTTGCCGTCGAACGGCAAATTGCCTGCCGCATCGCTGTAGCCGCCACACAGCAGGTCGTCACCGCCCCCGCCCATGAGCGTGTCGTCGCCGCCGTTGCCAAAGGCGGTCTTGGCAGCATCATCGCCGATGAAATGATCCGGGTCTTCGCTGCCATAATACACGGTCATCGCGGATCTCCTGGTGCGGGATCAGGCGGCTGGTGAACCTTCCCGCGATCCCTGGAGGTCGGCCCGAAGCGGCGAGGCCGATGCCTTGCCGCTCTCAGGCGTCCCTGCTTCATCGGTTGGCGATCCCGGATCCGTTCCGGCTCGGATCCCGCGGCTCAGGGGGTGTTCGCCTGCCGATACAGATGCTCCGAGGAGAGGGGGCCCCTCAATCCCCTAGGAATCGGGAGTTGTCCGGGCGACGGAAGGCGGTGGCCTCGATTCGCCGATGCCGCGACCCTGTTGCCATTCACATCGCCCTGCACCAGCAGAGCGCCGCCATCGGCGGTGACACGGATTTCCGCCCCCCGCCCCGGTGAACGTTCCGCCGCCGAGGAAGTGGAAAGCGGTGTCGCGGTTGCCGGCCTTCCGACAACCGGTCGCAGGCAGGCGAACCTTTCAAGCCAGCCCGCCGACGATCAGCGCGGTCAGGGCCGCGACGGCCGCGGCCTCGCCGGTGCGGCCCTGCACCAGGTCCCGGGCGATCGCCTCGGCCGCGCCGAGGATGCCGACGCAGCGGAGATGCAGGTCGTCGCGCGGCAGCGCCGCATAAGGCGCGAACGCATCGCGGTAGAGGTCGACATAGCGGTCGATCAGCCCCTGCTGGAACGCCTCCATCCGCTCGTCGCCCTTCAAGGCGGCCGAGATGGCATGCCATTCCCGGCCGATCGACAGGGTGCAGTCGATATAGGCGGCGCCGACCACGCGGGCGACCTCCGCCAGCCGGCGCGGCGTGCGCTCCAGCGCTTCGAGCAGCGCGGCGACCTGGCGATCGTCGATCCGTTCGTACAACGCGATCAGCAGCCCCGACCGCGTCCCGAAATGCTCATAGGCGATCGGCTTGCTGACCCCGGCCTGCTCGGCCACGGTGCCGAGCGTCAGCGCATCCGTCCCCTGCTGGCGCACGATCCGCAGCGCGGTGTCGAGCAGCTGGTCGCGCCGCTCGGCCTTCGGCAGCTTCCGGGCATGGGGCTGGCTCATCCTCTGATCCGATCTCCTGCACCGGCATCGGGCACCGGCCTTGACATTACCATTAGTAACTTACTAAGTGTAAGTTATTGCGATCGGCCGACCCAGACTCGGTCGAGCCCTCCCGATCCAGGAGTCATGGTAATGCCCGCACCTCTCCGGAAACCAGTTCTCATCATCGGCGGATCCGGCATCGTCGGCGCCCGAGCGGCGCAGACGCTGCGCCGGCTGCAGCCGGAGCTGCCGATCACCATCGGCGGCCGCGACCTGGCCAAGGCCGTCGCCGTGGCCGAGGCGGTCGGCGGTGCCGATGCGGCCGCGATCGACCTCGACCGGCCCGATCTGGGCCAGCCCGATCGCGATTTCAGCGCCGTCGCCGTGTTCGTCAAGGACCCCACGCTGCTGTCGCTCGACTATGCCCTGGCCCGCGGCCTGCCCTATGTCAGCACCTCCAGCGGCGTGACCGAGATCGGGCCGGAGGTGGCGCGGTTCATCCGCCGGCCGGCCGCCGCGCCGATCCTGATGGCCAGCCAGTGGCTGGCCGGGACGGCGCTGCTGCCGACGCTGCACTTCGCCAAGGCGTTCCGCCGGATCGAGGCGATCGCGATCGGCGCCCTGCTGGACGACGAGGATATGGGCGGGCCGGCGGCCTATGCCGATTATGAGCGCATCGTCACCGCGTCACCGCGGACCCAGATCCTGCGCGACGGCCGATGGGTCTGGATCGGCGGTGACGAGGCCGCGGCGCGGTTCCGTAGCGTCGACGGCACCGAGATGCCCGCTCAGGCCTATTCGCCGCTCGACGTCATCGGCCTGGCAGCCGCTACCGATGCACGGTCGATCCGGCTCGACCTGGCCCTCGGCACATCCGCGTCCCGCCGGCGCGGCGAGCCGTTCTCGACCGAGATCGTGATCGAGATCACCGGCGAACGGACCGACGGCACAACGGGCCGTGACCGGCACGAGCTGGTGCATCCCGAAGGCCAGGCGCCGCTGACCGCGCTTGGCATCGCCACCGGCATCGAGCGACTGCTGGGTCTGGCCGGCGGCGCGGCCGTCCCGCCGGGGCTCTACCTGCCCGATAGCCTGATCGATCCGGCCGAGATGGTGCGGCGGCTGGAGGCGTTCGGCACCCTCATCCGCCAGGTCTGACCGCGACGGTCCGGGGCCGGCTCGCGGCCCGCCCCGGGGCTCCGGGCCTCGTACTCCATCACCGCGAGAGCGCGTTGCAAATCACCATGGGCGCGATTATAGCCTGAAGTGTCGATTAGGCTGAGAACCGGGCCATTGCATCCGGGCATTTCCGCAAGTTTCAAATCTGCTGGCCGTCATATTCAACAGCACCGGTGATTCATGTATCGCACTTTTGACGACAGTCTCGTGGATCTGAACGACAAGGTGATCTTCGTGACCGGCGGCACGGGGTCCTTCGGCAGGAAATTCGTCTCTACGATCCTGCAGCATTACCGTCCACGGAAACTGATCATCTTCTCGCGCGATGAGCTGAAGCAGTACGACATGGAGAACGCCATCCGGGCAGCATATCCGCCGGAGGTCCATTGCTGCATGCGCTTCTTCCTGGGCGACGTGCGCGACCGCGACCGGCTGGGGCTGGCGACGCGCGGGGTCGACTACATCATCCACGCCGCGGCGCTGAAGCAGGTGCCGGCGGCGGAACGCAACCCGTCGGAGTGCATCCGCACCAACATCAACGGCGCCGAGAACGTGGTCTGGGCGGCGCTGCAGAACCGGGTGAAGAAGGTGATCGCGCTGTCGACCGACAAGGCGTGCAACCCGATCAACCTGTACGGCGCAACCACGCTGGCCTCGGACAAGACCTTCGTCGCCGCCAACAACCTGTCGGGCGACATCGGCACCCGCTTTTCCGTGGTGCGCTACGGCAACGTTCTCGGCTCGCGCGGCAGCGTGGTGCCGTTCTTCCGCCAGCTGCTGGCCGAGAAGGCGGAGTTCCTGCCGATCACCGACGACCGCATGACCCGGTTCTGGATCACGCTGCAGCAGGGCGTGAACTTCGTGCTGTCGAATTTCGAGATCATGCGCGGCGGCGAGATCTTCGTGCCGAAGATTCCGAGCATGACCATCACCGACCTGGCCCGCACCCTGGCGCCCGGCGTGCCGCACCGCAATGTCGGCATCCGGCCG
>NZ_JBYRFX010000436.1:0-8062 GCF_057815775.1 Inquilinus sp. | reverse complement strand
CCGGAAGCGGGGCCTGCCCGATCAGAAACCTTAGAGTCCGTTTGGAAATGCGCTGGCGTGAGTCGGCTGGTGGTGGTTTCGAGAACCGGAGCGCAGCCGCCATCAGACGGCCGTGCCAGTAGCATTTACAGGCGGTCTCTCAGCGTTCGACCGACAGCCAGCGGCTGAGATGGTTGTCGAGCACGTTCGGCTGCCAGCCCTTCACCGCCGGCGAGAGCATCCGTTTGCTGGTGTAGAAATAGATCGGGATGATCGCCTGGGCGGCCATGAAGGTCTGTTCGGCCTGGGCCAGCAGCTGACCGCGCTTGGCCGGGTCGGTCTCGACCACCGCCGCGTCCATCAGCTTGTCATAGGCCGGGTCGGCGTAGTTCGGGTAGTTCTGCTCACCGCTGGTGCTGCGGAACAGGTCGAGGAAGTTGCTGGGATCGTCGAAATCGCCGATCCAGGATGTCCGCCCGAAATCCTTGTATTCCTTCTTACGCAGGGCGCTCTGCATCGTGCCCCACTCAAGATTGGTCAGCGTGGTGTCGACCCCGAGCTTCTGCTTCCACATGGCGCCGATGGCGACGGCGATCTTCTTGTGGTTCTCGGAGGTGTTGTAGCTGATCTCGACCGCCAGCGGATGGTCCGGGCCATAGCCGGCCTTGGCGAACAGCGCCTTGGCCTCGGCATCGCGCTGGGCTTGCGTCTCCTTCGCCTCCTTCGGCTCCCAGGCGGCGAAGCTGCTCATGCCCGGCGGCACGAAGCTGTAGGCCGGCAATTCGCCGCCCTGGGTGATCTTCGCCATCAGCACGTCGCGGTCGATCGCCAGCGACAGGGCCTGACGCAGCTCCGGATGGCTCTTCCAGGGCTCATGGGTCAGGTTGACCGTGTAGTAGTAGGTGCCGATGTAAGGCTCGATCTGCACCTGGTCGGCCATCGTCTGCTTCAGCTCGGGGATCTGCTGGCTCGGCAGGGTGTAGGTGTAGTCCAGCTCGCCCGCCTTGAAGCGCTGCAGCTCGGCATCGACATCCTCGGTCACGAAGTAGCGGACGGTGTCGATCTTGACGCTGGCCGCGTCGTGGAAGTTCGGGTTCCGGACCAGCTTCACATGCGATTGCGGCACCGCCTCGGCCAGCATGTAGGCGCCGTTCGAGACGAAGTTGCCCGGCTTGACGAAGTCGTCACCGTATTTCTCGACATCGGCCTGGGCGAGCGGGAAGGTCGCGTGATGGGTCAGCGTCGCCAGGAAATACGGCGTCGGGCCCAGCAGCGTGACCTCGAGCGTGTGGTCGTCGATCGCCCGGGCGCCCAGCGTGTCGGCCGGCTTGGTGCCCTGGCGGATCTCCTTGGCGTTGACCACCTGGTCGATGAAATAGGCGTAGGGGCTGGCGGTCTTGGGGTCGAGCAGCCGGCGCCAGGCGAAGACGAAATCACCCGCTGTCACTGGCGTGCCGTCGGACCATTTGCCGTCGGCGCGCAGCTTGAAGACATAGGTCTTGCCGTCGTCGGAGACGGTCCAGCTTTCGGCCGCGCCCGGGACCGGCTGGGATCTGGCGTCGAGGGTCAGCAGTCCTTCCAGCAGGTCGTTCTGGATGTTCCCCTCGGTGATGCCGGAGGACCGCTGCGGGTCGAGCGATTCCGGCTCCTGCCCGTTGCCGACATTCAGCACCATCTCCGCCATCGCCGCCTGCGACACGCCGCCCAGCAGCGCTGCGGCGAGCAGCCCGCGAACGAGAATCCTGGAGAAGCCTTGCATGGGTTGTCCCCCCTGTTGTGGCCGCACCCAAATCGATTAGCGCCAAATCGATTGGCGGCTGTGGCCCGGGCGCCAAGGCTATGGCCTGGACCACCGGTCCGTCCCTGCCAAAACGGAGGATGGTCTTAACCCCAGGTCATGACTGGGCCGAAGGGTCCGGATTGCGGCCCCTGCCCTGCCTGGGCTAACCAGGAGGACTGGATAAAGGGAGTTCCCAGGAATGACGGACAGCCCCGCCGGCGCCTTGGCCGGCCTCAAGGTGCTCGACCTGACCCGCGTGCTGGCAGGCCCGAGTGCGACCCAGATCCTGGGCGACCTCGGCGCCGACGTGGTCAAGGTGGAGCGGCCGGGCGTCGGCGACGACACACGGAAATGGGGCCCGCCCTTCCTGCAGGACGCCGACGGCGCCGACACGACCGAGAGCGCCTATTACCTCAGCGCCAACCGCAACAAGCGCTCGATCGCCATCGACTTCACCCGGGACGAAGGCCGCGCCCTGCTGCGCCGGTTGGTGGCCGAGGCCGATGTGCTGGTCGAGAACTACAAGCTGGGCGACCTCGCCCGCTATGGCCTCGGCTATGACGACCTGAAGGCCGAATTCCCGGGGCTGATCTACTGCTCGATCACCGGCTTCGGCCAGACCGGCCCCTATGCCCCGCGCGCCGGCTACGACTATCTGATCCAGGCCATGGGCGGGATCATGAGTCTGACCGGCCCGGTCGACGGCGAACCGATGAAGGTCGGCGTCGCCGTGGCCGATCTGATGACCGGCACCTATGCCGCGATCGGCATCCTGGCCGCGCTCGACCACCGCCGCCGCACCGGCCAGGGCCAGCTGGTCGACTTGGCGCTGCTCGACACCCAGGTCGCCTGGCTGTCCAACGCCGGTCAGTACTATCTGACCTCGGGCGTGCCGACGCCGCGCTACGGCAACGGCCACCCGACCATCGTGCCGTACCAGGCGTTCCGGGCGGAGGACGACTATCTGATCCTGGCGATCGGCAACGATTCCCAGTTCGCCAAGTTCTGCGAGGCCGCCGGCCGGCCGGACCTGGCCACCGATCCACGCTTCGCCACCAACCAGGCGCGGGTGCGCCACCGCGACGTGCTGGTGCCGATCGTCGCCGGGCTGATCGTCGAGAAGCCGCGCGCCCATTGGCTGGATACGCTGGAAAAGCGGCAGGTGCCCTGCGGCCCGATCAACACGCTCGACCAGGTGTTCGCCGACCCGCAGGTCGCCGCACGCGGGATGCGGATCGAGATGCAGCATCCGCTGGCCCCGGAGCCGATCACCCTGATCGGCAGCCCGATCAAGCTGTCGGCCACACCGGTCGCCTATCGCCATGCCCCGCCACCCTGCGGCGCCGATGGCGACTCGGTGCTGCGCGACTGGCTCGGTGAACCGAAAGCGGGTTCGCCCCGTTAACAACAATTGAGGCTCTGTTCACGAGCCGTCGAGGCGCGCACGCCCAATATCGGGTGTGCGTGCGAGGCGCCCTATGCGCCGGCGCCGCCAAGATGGAGTAGAGACATGGCCAAAGCAGTCCTGGCGGCATCCGCCGCCACCCTGGCCGCGCTGCTGATCGCAACGCCGGCCTTCGCGCAGGACACGATCGTGCTGCAGCAGCCGGCCCCGGTGGTCGTGGCCCCGGTGCCGACGGCCGTCATTGTCGAACCGCGCCTGGCACCGGTTGGGACACCACCGATCCATGCCCCGGTCTCGGCCGTGGCCGGCGGGATGTCGCCGGCCAATCCGGGCGACTATGCCACCGACTCGCCGATCACCGTGACCGGCCGCATCGATGGCGTGTCCAACCGCGACGGCGTCACCTCGTTCCGACTGCAGACCCGGACCGAGGCCTGGACCGTGGTGGTCCCGGCCGGTGAGGCCGGCAGCTTCGCCAATGGCCGGTCGGCCACCGTGGTCGGCTATCCCCATGACCAGATCCGCAACCAGCTGCTGGCGCAGAGCGTAACGGCCGGCGGCTGACGCGACGCACGTTCACGGGGCTGAACCGCAGATAAAAAAACCCCGGCGTCGAGGCCCGACGCCGGGGTTCACATGAACGATCGCTGGAAGGGGGAGAGAAGCGATCAGTTCACGGTCGTGGACGACGCCGCCGGCGCCGTCGAGGTGGTCTTGTGGTGCGTCCGAGCATGCTTGGCATGCTTGGCGTGCTTGGTCGTGTGCGCCGTGTGGTGCGCCGCCTTGTGGGTGGCCGCCGGGGCGGTGGTCGCATCCGTTGTCGCCGCGGTCTGGGCGAAAGCGGCAACAGGCAGGGCCAGCGTCATGATGCCGGCGAGAATGAACTTGCGCATAGTGTGGGCTCCCCAGGGGCCGTAATCGAAAGGCACCATCCCGTAGTGCCGACCAACAAGAGAACGCCATGAATCGGGGGTGCGGAGCATGTTAATTCCACGTAATCCTCCTAAACTCTTCGTAAGCTTTCAGCCAAGGCTGCGAAGCGCCGTTGAAACTGCTGTGATCCCTTGAGACCCCGGATGCGGCGCCGTTGCGATCGCGATGCGACGCTGTCGCGATCGCCAATGCGACGTTGTCGTGATCGACAGGTCGTCCGCCCCTTCGTTATCGTCCTGGGCGACGCTGATCCCCGGCCGCGCCGGCCGCCTGTTCTGTCGACCACGAAGAGGGCCCGATGACCGACTTCGCCTCCGACATCCAGAGCCTGAAGCATTCCACCGCGCTGTCCCGCCGCGGCTTCACCATGACCTCGCTGATCGCGGGCTTCGCGCTGGCCACCCAGCCGGTCTCGGCCGCCACCATCACCACCGACAGCGAGGGGCTGGAGGCCGGCGAGGTCCAGGTGCCGGTCAAGGACGGGCAGATCCCGGCCTATCGCGCCAAGCCGAAGGCCGGCGCCGCGGCGCCGGTGATCCTGGTGGTGCAGGAGGTGTTCGGCGTGCATGAGCACATCAAGGACATCTGCCGCCGCCTGGCCAAGCTGGGCTACTACGCGATCGCGACCGAGCTCTATGCCCGCCAGGGCGACGCCAGCAAGGTCAGCGACATCAACCAGCTGATCTCGACCATCGTCTCCAAGGTGCCGGACGCCCAGGTGCTATCCGACCTCGACGCGTCAGCCGCCTTCGCCGGCACCGATGGCGGCGACGCCGCCCGGCTGGGAATCACCGGCTTCTGCTGGGGCGGCCGGATCACCTGGTTGTATGCCGAACACAACCCGGCGCTGAAGGCTGGCGTCGCCTGGTACGGCAAGCTGGTCGGCCAGGCGACCGAGCTGCAGCCGACCAACCCGATCGACCTGGTTGCCGACCTGAAGGCCCCGGTGCTGGGCCTGTATGGCGGTGCCGACCCGGGCATCCCGGCCGACACAATCCACCAGATGGAGGCCGCGGCCAAGACGGCCGGCAAGACGGTCGAGATGGTGATCTATCCGGACACGCCGCACGCCTTCAACGCCGACTACCGGCCGAGCTATCGCCAGGGCCCGGCCCAGGATGGCTGGAAGCGAATGCAGGCCTGGTTCCAGGCCCACGGCCTCTGATTGTCCCGTGCAGCCGTCGGGGCCGGCACCCGGCCTCGACGGGCATATTATCGAAAATCGATAAATCCTTATTGACGTTCGATATGGATCGACTCATGATCGGGTCCGTGATTCGACAGTGATGAGTCTTGATCCATGAACCGCGTCGCGCGCTTCTCCAGCGTGCTCCGTATCGCCGTCACGGCCCTGGCGTGGCTAATCCTGGTGGCGACGCCGCCGTTCCTGGTCTGGGTGGCGTTCTACGGCAATGCCGATCTGTCTGACGATGTGAATGTACCGGTGTCGGAGCTGCCGCTGCTGCCGGTGCTGTTGTTCCTGGCCATGTACACGCTGCGGTCGGTGCTGATGGTGGTGGCGCTGTTCTCGCTGCGCCGGATCCTCAACCATTTCGGCCGGGAGCAGTTCTTCACCCGTGAATGCGTCACCGCCTTCCGCCGCATCGGCCTGCAGCTGGTGGGGCTGGCGCTGGTCGATGTGCTGACGCCGGTTGTGTCCTACCTCGCCCTGCTGGCCACCGAGCCGCGGTTCGATCCATCCGAAATCTGGATCCTGTTGACCGATCTTCCCTTCATGCCGTTGGTGGGAGGCCTGTTCGCCCTGATCATGGCCCATGTCCTCGGACAGGCGGCCGATCTGGCCGAAGATGCAGCCCTGACGGTGTAGCCCCGGATGCCGATTGTCGTGCGCCTCGATGTCCTCCTCGCACAGCGGAAGATGAGTTTGACGGATCTGTCCAATGCGGTTGGGGTCAGCATCCCCAACCTCTCGATCCTGAAGACCGGCAAGGCGCGCGCCATGCGGTTCTCGACCCTGATCGCCCTGTGCCGCCAGCTGGACTGCCAGCCCGGCGACCTGCTCGAATTCGTGCCGGGACCGGAGGACGATGAGCCCCCGACTCCGGACTAGCCGCCCGGCCTGAGCCGGAGGTCCACCCCAATACCCACGACAGAGACCCAGCGAGGATCGTCATGATCGCCCGCAACACCCGTCCCATGCCCATCCACTAGCGCCTGCCGCCAGCCCTGACTGCTCTCCCAGCGAGGATCCATGATCGCCCGCACCGCCCCTGCCTTGTCCGCCGTCCTCCTGCTGGCGACCCTGGCGCCCGCCGCCGCCCAGACCTCCGCTGTCCAGACCGACCCGGGCCTGGCCGGGTCCGATGTCATCGTCGGCCTCGGCATCGCCGGAGGCTTCGCCCCGAGCTATGAGGGCTCGAAGCACTATCGGGCCGTGCCGGCCCCGGCGGTCAGCCTGTCCTGGGGCGACACGCTGGTGATCGACAACACCACCGCCCGGCTGAACGTGATCAACACGCCCTGGCTGCACGCCGGCCCGCTGGTCGACTGGCGCTCCGGCCGCAAGGAGGATGACGACCGCCACCGGCTGCGCGGCCTGGGCGACATCGACGATTCCGTCGATCTCGGCGGCTTCGCCCGGGTCGGGTTCGGCAACTGGTCGGCCGGCGTCACCGCGCGGCAGGATGTGCTGAACCAGGGCGGCGCGCTGGTCGACCTGACCACCGGCTATGCCTTGCCGGTGTCGGACGCGCTCACCCTCTCGCTCGGCGCCGATGCCACCTGGGCCAGCGACGACTACATGTCGGCCAATTTCGGCATCACCCGCCGGCAGGCCCAGCGCACGGATTTCAAGACCTTCGATGCCGGCGCCGGCTTCAAGAACGCCGGGCTGTCGCTCGGCGCCAACTATGCCCTGAGCGAGCGCTGGGGCGTCGGCGCCGTCACCGGTTACGAGCGCCTGCTCGGCGATGCGGCCGAGAGCCCGATCGTCAAGCAGGGCGGCTCGCCCGACCAGTATTACGGCTTCGTCAGCATCACCTACCGCTTCGGCCTGTAACGCCGGGGCTCAAGCCAGGGGAGTCGGATTGCGATGATCCTTCGGATGTGCCGTTCCGTCCTGCGCGGCATGGCCGCTGCTGTGGCCAGGCTGGCGGGGCGGCCCCGCCGCCGGGTCCGGGTGCATGTCGTCCGGCTGCTGCCGCTGTCCGGCCCGATCCGCCGGCCGCTGGTGGCGCCGGTGCGGTCCGGGGCCGCCCGGATGACCGCCGATTTCATCCTGCGCCGCCGGGCCCGCACGCCATGACCCTCGCCCTGCTCTGGCTCGGCGGCATCCTGCTCTCCACCGTGCCCTATCTCTGGGCCTACGCGCTGTGCCGCGTCGCCCGGGATGGCCGCCCCGCATCGTCCTTCAACCGCGAACCGCCCCGCCACACCGGAGGCCCCTGATGCTGACCTTCCTCCACCTCGCCCTCCGCCGCATCGCCGGGCCGGAGATCTGTCCCAGGCCCGGCCGGCCCCGGCGGGAAACCGTCCGGACCCGCAGCGCGGCAAAATGCCCCTCGCCACCCCTGCCAAGCCGGTGCGCAGGCCATCCGGACTGCGGGTCGTCGAGTCGGCCCCCGCCGCCTGACACCATCGATCGGAACCAAGCTGGATCTCTGCCGGTTCAACGCCATCTATAGGGGTAGGGCCGACACTGCTGGACGATCGCGAAACCGGGTCCGTTCGCACCAGGACGGATCCAGGCGGCGCCGATGCCGCCGGCAATGAAGGACAAGATATCGTGACCCATCACAACCGCCGCCGCATGATCGGCCCGCTGCTGCTCCTGGCCGCAGCGCTCGGCCTGTCCGCCTGCGGCGTCGTGGCGGCGCCGTTCCGCGTCACCGGCGCCGTGGTCAAGGCCGTGCCGATCGTCGGCCACCCCGTCGCCGCCCCGTTCGACGCGACCGGCGACGCGATCGACTGAGACCCCGGCGACTGAGCCGCCACGCAGACAGGAC
>NZ_JBYRFX010000435.1:0-3880 GCF_057815775.1 Inquilinus sp. | reverse complement strand
ACGCCCAGCGCGGTGGCGGCCCAGCCGGACCCGTTGCCGGCCAGCAACCCCGCCCCGGCCCAGGTGCCGATGCCGATCGCCAGCATCATCGGCCACAGCCGGCGCAGCAGACCGCCGAAGCGCGGCCCGGCGAACAGCTGCCACAGATTGGTCACCAGGGACGGCACCACCAGCAGGGCTGCGGCCTGGGCCGGCGCCATCGCCAGGCCCAGCAGCCCCATCGCCACGGTCGGCAGGCCGAGCCCGACCATGCCCTTGACGAAGCCGGCCAGGACGAAGGTCACGGCGATGAGGAGGAGAAGCAGCGGATCGGTCATATCCGCAGCTTGATCGCCGGCCGCCACCGCCACAATGTGGAAGCCGCACCGGCCAGCCTTCGCCTCAGCCGAAGGCTGGCGGATCCCGGAGGCCACGCCGATGCGCTTCGACCTGACCGATCTGCGCCTGTTCCTGCAGGTGGCCGAGGCCGCCAGCATCACCGGCGGCGCGGCGCGGGCCAATATGGCCCTGGCCTCGGCCAGCGCCCGCATCCGCGGCATGGAGGAGGCTGCGGGCACGGCGCTGCTGCAGCGCGGCCGGCGCGGCGTGACGCCGACCCCGGCCGGGCAGGCGCTGCTGCACCACGCCCGGCTGGTGCTGCAGCAGATGGAGCGGATGCGCGGCGAACTCGGCGACTACGCCCGCGGCCTGGCCGGCCATGTCCGCATCCTGGCCAACACCGCCGCCGCCAGCGAATTCCTGCCCGAGCCGCTGGCGGCCTGGCTGGCCGCCCATCCCCGCATCGACATCGACCTGGAGGAACGGCCGAGTCACGCCATCGTCGAAGCGGTGGCGGCCGGGCTGGCCGATCTCGGCATCATCGCCGACACGGCGGACCGGGGTGGGGCCGACCCGGCGGGGCTGGAGACGCTACCGTTCCGGATCGACCGGCTGGTGCTGGCGGTGCCGCGCGGCGATCCGCTGGCGGTACGGCGCCGGGTTGCCTTCGCCGAGGTGCTGGACCGGGATTTCGTCGGCCTCGCCCCCGGCAGTGCGCTGCAGGAGCATGTCGGCCGGCACTCGGCCCGGGCCGGCCGGCCGCTCAAGCTGCGCGTCCGGCTGGGCGGCTTCGACGCGGTCTGCCGGATGGTGGAGCAGGGGGTGGGGCTGGCAGTGCTGCCCGAGGTGGCGGTGCGCCGCTGCCGGCGGTCGATGGCGATCCGCGCCGTGCCGCTGTCCGACCCCTGGGCGCTGCGGCGGCTTGTGATCTGCACCCGTCGCCTGGACGCACTGCCGGCCCACGCCCGCCGGCTGGCGGAGCATCTGGCGGGGCCGGCTGACTGATGCCCTATTTCTACTGTCATGCCCGGACTTGATCCGGGCATCCAGAGGCTGTCGGCATCTTCTGGATTGCCGGGTCAAGCCCGGCAATGACAGGAAGGAGGGAGCGACTCCAGGTCCCCCTCACCGCTCCGGCAGCGGCAGCCGTTCGGTTTCGTCTGGAATCGTACCGAAGCGGCCTTCGCGCCAGTCGTCCTTGGCCTGCTCGATGCGCTCGCGGCTGCGGGCAACGAAGTTCCACCACAGGCGGCGCGGCCCGTCGAGCGGCTCGCCGCCGAACACCAGCAGCCGCGTCTCCTCCAGCGCCTCGACATCGACCGTCTCGCCCGGCCGCAGCACCAACAGCCGCTGTGGCGCGAAATCATCGCCGCCGATGCGGATCCGGCCGGAAATGACATAGACCGCCCGCTCTTCATGCTCCGGCGGCAACGGCAGCACCGCGCCGGCCTGAAGGGCCGCGTCGAGATACAGCGTCTCGGAAAAGGTCGCGACCGGCGAGCGAGCGCCATAGGCCGACCCGACGATCAGCCGCACGCTCTTGCCGGCATCCTCGATGACCGGCAACTCGTCCGCGCCGTGATGGGCGAAGCTTGGCGCCACCTCCTCGTGAGCGGCAGGCAGGGCGACCCAGGTCTGCACCCCGAACAGGGTCGACCCGGTGCGGCGCAGCGGCGGCGGCGTGCGCTCGGAATGGGCGATGCCGCGCCCGGCGGTCATCCAGTTGACGTCACCGGGGCGAATCAGCTGGCGCGTGCCCAGGCTGTCGCGATGGGTCTGCTCGCCGGCGAAGAGGTAGGTGACGGTGGCCAAGCCGATATGCGGGTGCGGCGGCACGTCGATGCCGTCGCCGGCGCCGAACAGGGTCGGCCCGAATTCGTCGACAAAGACGAAGGGCCCGACCGACCGCTTCTGCATCGACGGCACGGCACGTCGCACCTCGAAGCCGCCGATATCGGCGGTGCGCGGGATCACCACGGTCTCGATCAGGGGGCTGGGCGTCTCGCCGGCGGCAGGGTCGGGGGTGGGTTGCCAGCTCATGGCCGTAAATCCTTCTTGCACGCCGGATGGACGGGCGCGCGGTTCGACCGTACCCTTCGGCCCCGGCACAGCCAAGGGGGAGAGACGATGGCCGAGACCACCCAGGACGCCGCGGCGGCGGCCGCCGGCGAAACCACGATCTGGAAGATCCGCACCTCGCTGCGTGCCAGCCTGTATGGCTGGATCGTCGCCATCGTGCTGGCGGTGCTGCTCGGCCTGCTCGCCGGGCCGCTGGCCGCGGTTCCGATCGTGCTGGCGCTGGTCTGGACCGCATGGCGATGGCTGACCAGCTACGAGCTGACCAGCGAGCGGCTGATCATCCGCTCCGGCTTCCTGGTGCGGAAGCGCGAGGAGGTCGAGCTGTTCCGGGTGCGCGACTTCTCGATGTCGCGGCCGCTGCAATGGATGGTGCTCGGGCTGGGCACGGTCGGGCTGACCACGCGCGACCAGTCGGCGCCGAACATCCTGATCGGGCCGGTCGCCGAACCCGACGCCAAGCTGGACGATCTGCGCCGCGCCACCGTGGCCCGCCAGAACCGGGTCCGCTTCCGCGAGGTCGAGGTGTCCACGGCCGGCGAAGAGCATCATGACGGGCAAGGCGACCATGGCGGCGGCCACGGTGCCGGGCCGCTGGGATAGGGACCGACCACTTCATGCCGAAAAAAGCAGGGAATGACGACCGCGCACCGGGCCGTCGCCTGATGGTGCGGCCGATGCGTAGCGACGCGATGGAGATCGACGCGGTGGTGGCGCTGATCCGCGGCGCCTTCGCGGATTATGTCGACCGGCTGGACCCGCCACCCAGCGCCGTGCGCGAGACGGCGGAGACCATCGCCGGGCTGCTGGGCAGCGAACATGGGCTGGTGGCCGAGCGGACGGGCGCCACGGTCGGGTGCCTGTTCCTGCAGCGTCGCGAGCGTGGCGACATCTATATCGGCCGGGTCGCGGTGGCGGCGGAGCATCGCCGCGGCGGCGTCGGCCGGGCGCTGATGGCGGCGGCCGAGGCGGAGGGGCGGCGCCTGGGCGGCGCGCGGCTGACGCTCGGCGTGCGGCTGGCGCTGGACGGCAACCGCCGCTTCTTCAAGAGCCTCGGCTTCACCGAAGGCGCCCTGCACGCCCATCCCGGCTACGACCGGCCGACCTGGGTGGAGATGATCAAGGGGCTGGGGTGAGGGGCGGCTATACCGCCGACATCCGCTTTCGACCCGAAGCAGCCGTCGTTGCCCTCTATGGCACGGACAGGAAAGGCGCCGTCTTGAGTAGCCGCGCAAGTTGCGATGCAGGCTCCCAGCCAGCGGGGCGCCCGGCCTTCCCGCGCCACGGCATTCCTTGCTCGATCCAAGCCTTGCGATAGGACTGGATGGACTCCAGAAGCGTGTCTTTGGCTTCAGCACTCGCCAGAGGATTTTCATCAAATCCAGGCTCGTAGAAGCAGCAAGGGCAGATTCCCGAGCCTATGACCCCGCCCTCGTCGTCCGCGAAGTGATTGCCTCGGAAGTACCCGGCAAAGCCGCATATCGGG